>JBOEFV010000099.1:0-1131 GCA_050633065.1 Bdellovibrionales bacterium | reverse complement strand
AGCTAAATGAACAATTGCGCCATAAAAGCTAAAAGCTTTTATGTACCGCTTTGTCTTTATTAAAGAGTAGATAATAAAAAAGCCAAAAGAAAGAAAAAGGCTGCCTGCGATAACTCCAGCAACACTTCTGTCTTCTATAGTTTTAAAGAGAATAATCACAGTAATGGTTAAAAGAATTTCTAGTGCTAAAAAAGTTAAAAATTTTCTACGCATCATTCTAGACCCCTTTAAAACTTTATGTATTTTTCTGGATTAACAATTTTCATATTTTCCATTAATTCAAAATGTAAATGAACACCTGTTGCTCTTCCAGTTTTTCCCATGGCGCCAATAAGCTGCCCACGTTGCACTTTCTGTCCTGCACGAACAAAAATTTTACTAAGATGAGAGTAGATAGTGCTAATGCCCTTGTCATGCTCAATCAAAATCATTTTTCCATAACCGCTAAATTTTCGTCCCTGATACACAACTCTACCTGCTGCAACTGAAAAAATGGGAGATCCTTTTTTTCCTGCTATATCAACACCTTTGTGTTTGCGGTTTTTCTTTGGTTTAAACCTTTGAGTGACAGTGTATTTGGTAGTGAGAGGTTTAGCGAATCCTAAACTGTTTGGCTTAGGTCTTTTAGCTGTAATGAGGGGGGCCGTTCTTGTGCTTGTTGAAGCACAAGAAGAAAGAATAAACGAAAGAGTTACAACTAAAATTAGTTTTAATTGTATAGAGGAAATCTTTTGCAAAGTTCGGTTACCTTTTCATGAATAGCATTTAGTTTCATTTCATCTGAGTGGTTGTTTACAACATCACTAATATAACCTGCAATAGTGATCATTTCAGCTTCGCCCATGCCCCTTGTTGTAAGAGCAGGGGTTCCCAGTCTCACACCACTTGTTACAAAAGGGCTTCTTTGTTCATTGGGAATGGTATTTTTATTCACAGTTATTCCAGCTTTATCTAAAGCTTCTTCAGCCTCTTTACCTGTAACTCCTGTGCTTGTTAAATCTACAAGAATCAAGTGGTTATCAGTTCCTCCAGAAACTAAAGATAAGCCATTTTTAACAAGTTCTTCACCTAATACTTTCGCATTTTTGACAACTTGTTCTTGATAAGTTTTAAACTCAGGTTTTAAAGCTT
>JBOEFV010000098.1:0-719 GCA_050633065.1 Bdellovibrionales bacterium | reverse complement strand
ATCTAGACCAGTACCTTTTAGATAAAGAATCCGTTTTACGTTCCACCCCAACTACTCTACCTGCTAATGGCTGGATTACGAGTTATTTTGGGCACCGAATTTCTCCGACAGCAGGAGTTAGAAAAATGCATGAAGGACTCGATGTTGGTGCTAATTACGGAACTCCTATAACTGCCCCTGCAGACGGCATTGTTACATTCGCAGGTAGAAAAGCAGGTTTTGGATTATTTGTACAAATAGATCATGGCTATGGAATAGAAACAATCTATGCCCATTCCCAAAAAATAATAGCTAAAAATGGACAAAGAGTTAAACCCGGAGACCTACTAGCAAAAGTAGGTAGTACAGGCGCTTCAACTGGACCCCATTTACATTACGAAGTAAGAGTACATGGAATAGCAGCTGATCCCCTATACTTTATTCTCGATTAAAAAAATGGAGTTAAATATATGATGAATGTTCTTAAAAAAGTATTTGGTACAAAACAAGACAGAGACATGAAAAGTCTTAGGCCTTTACTTAAACAAATAAATGCTCTTGAAGCTGACATGGCAAAGTTAAGTGATGAAGAGCTTAAAGCTCAAACACCAAAACTAAGAGAGCTCTTAAATAATGGGGCGACTATTCCTGATATTTTACCAGAAGCTTTTGCTACTGTAAGAGAGGCCAGTAAAAGAGTTTTAGGAATGAGACCTTATGACTGTCTCTTATACACATCT
>JBOEFV010000097.1:0-1913 GCA_050633065.1 Bdellovibrionales bacterium | reverse complement strand
GGCCAACCTCCCGGAAACAAACACTGATTTTTACCTTAATCGCCTCCGGAAAAATTTCTCGGGAGAGCTTTTTGACACCTACAGAAAGTCGAGCTGTGCGGATAACTATCTAGGGTTTCAGCCCTATCGATGCGAGGCGTGTGGCGAGTGCAAGGTCACGATTTACCGCATCGAAAATAGGTATCCGACGAGGCACTCCTCCTCGAGCTCTTCCTCGCCGCGGGAAAAAGTGGAACATAAGCAGATCCTCGAAAAGCACTTCGTGATTCAAGCCGAAGACATACAGCGTATCCAGGAGATTGCGGAGCGCACACACCCGGAAGGTTTGATCCCAGAAGGGGCCCACCAGGCGTCTGGCATCGGCCTCACCATCGATCTAAACGATGTCTACAATCAGTGGCAAGCGCACCGAAATGAAAAGAAATAGCCTGCCCTAGTCCAATGCTTTCGCAAAAGTTCTTCCCCCAAAAGAAAAACCCAGAGGCACAGTGTCCTCTGGGTTTTCGTTTCGTAAAAGGCAGAAGGTTCTTCTAGCTACCTTCACCAATCAGCTTGCCCCACAGATAGTCTCGGTTCATTTGAGACATGTGGTCCATACTGATTTCTTTGGGACAGGTCGCGGAACAGGCACCGGTGTTGGTGCAGGCTCCGAAGCCTTCGGTGTCCATCTGTTCCACCATCCGTACAGCCCGCCGGTAGCGCTCCGCCTGCCCCTGAGGCAGAGAAGCAAACTGGGAAACCTTTGCGGAGGTGAAAAGCATCGCCGAAGCGTTTTTACACGCCGCCACGCAGGCGCCACACCCGATGCAGGCCGCGGCATCCATGGCCCAGTCGGCATCGACTTTGGGAACAGGGATCGCGTTCGCATCTTTCGGGTTACCCGTGTTGATCGATACGTACCCACCTTTGGCTTGGATGCGATCGAAAGCACTGCGGTCGACAGAAAGATCCTTGAGCACCGGAAAGGCTGCGGCCCGAAACGGCTCGAGTGTCAGCACATCGCCCTCTTTGAAGGACCGCATGTGAACCTGACACACCGTGGTTCCTGGCTCCGGGCCGTGCGGGTTTCCGTTACACAGAAATCCACACATACCGCAGATACCTTCACGGCAATCCGAGTCAAAGGCAACCGGGTCTTCGCCTTTTTTGATCAACTGTTGGTTGAGAACGTCAAGCATCTCAAGGAATGACATCTCGTGAGAGACTTCATCTAGTTTATAGTCCACGAATCGCCCTGCGGCATCAGGCCCCTTTTGGCGCCAAACCCGGAGCGTCACCTTGATGTTTTTGCCAGCCATCTTAGGTTTCTCCTGATCTACTTATAGCTACGTTGGGTGAGAGGAACATACTTAAACTCAAGCGACTCGGTGTGCCGCTCTGGCGTTTTGCCTTCCACGTGTTCCCAAGCTGCCACGTGACAATAGTTTTCGTCGTCTCGAAGCGCTTCGTTTTCTTCGGTTTGGTATTCCTCTCGGAAGTGCCCCCCCGCAGATTCATTGCGCTCGAGAGCATCTCGACACATGAGCTCCCCAATTTCCAAGAAATCGGCGACTCGGCCGGCGACTTCTAGGTCGTTGTTTAGGTTGTCCGTCGAGCCCGTCACTTTCACGTCGTTCCAGAATTTCTCTTTGAGCTTTGGTATTTCTACCAGGGCTTCTTTGAGCTTGTCGGCGTGGCGACTCATTCCACACTTTTCCCACATGATGTTTCCAAGATCTTTGTAGATCTCGTCCACGGTGGTTTCACCTTGCACCGCCAGAAGCTTGTCGACCTTGCCGCGCACTTCGTTCTCGGCAGCCTGGAACGCTTCGTGATCTTTGGTCACTGGTTCTAGCTTGGTTCCACCAAGGTAGTTTCCAATCGAAACGGGAGCGACGAAGTACCCGTCCGCAAGCCCTTGCATCAAAGCAGAA
>JBOEFV010000096.1:0-1772 GCA_050633065.1 Bdellovibrionales bacterium | reverse complement strand
ACATAGGATTATTATCAATGGCGTATTCAAGTCGTTCCTCTGGGCTGGCTCCATACGATTTTGCAACGTGTTTATCGAGAACAACGCCAACAGATAAGGCATTTTTTAAGGGAATCTGCCAAGACCAGCCGCAATCAAGAACCGACTGCACGACCTGACCTTCCAATATGGCGTCGCTGTCAAACTGTTCATAATGTGCGAAATAAGACACATCATCACGGCCGCCTTTTTTAGCTGGTATCTTCAGCAAGCGGCTGATAAGGCGACTGCGCCCTGTGGCATCGACAATAAGCTGCGGTTGGGTATCTCGTGTCAACTCAGCTTGTGCCAGAGAAGCTGAGCTAAGTTGGATGTCGCGCTGACTATCAACCTTGGTATCTGGTATTTCCAATTTGGCTCGTTGGTTGATGAATTTGACCCCGGATTCTTCGGCGCGTTTAAGCAAAATACGATCAAATTCAGGGCGGGGCACATTGTAAGAGTGATTGGGAAATTTTGAACCGAATCGACGAAAACGAAAATCAACTCTAGTACCATTAGCGTGGCGTAGTGCTGCGCCTCGTTTAAGTGAAGAGATTTGGGCGACCTCTTTTTCAATGCCAAGACGCCTTAACAAGGGGATAACTGCTGGGACCAAAGACTCGCCGACCAGTAAACCGGGTTTCTTTTCATCATCAAAAACAATGCATTCTATGTCACGTTCAGCCAGAAAACAGGCCAATGCGCAACCTGCAGGTCCTGCGCCAATAATTGCAATCCGCTTTTTCATCCGTTTTCAGTGATACCCACCAGTTCAATACTGCTTGATAGTGTTGTGTTAATCAGTCTCAATTATAAAGAGCTGCTAATCGTTGGTAAAGGCGTTGACATTGCTTGTCATTAAACTTTGCAAAGGCTCAACTTTGTACACAACCGAACGATTGGTTGGTGAGTTTATCGTTTGTTTTCAATAGCCCAGGCTTCCAACCTCGATATCAGTTCATTAAATACTGGATAGACATTATTGATCGTGTCAGGTGCGCCTTGCATTGCTACTAAACCATAATAGTTGTGGCGATAATCAATAAATGGGTATGAACCATAAGAGCCAGGGCTGGATATTCGATTAGCCATGCTGCAGTTAGCTTCCGATAAGTCGCATTCCACCCATAAACCAAGGCCATAGCCCCATGGTGAGCCGATAATATTCAGACGCGCCGTTTGGCTGGTCGACATCTCATTCAAAAGCGGTTGATCCACGATATCCAGAGAAGACAGCTTTTTCAGGAATTTACGATAATCTCGCGCAGTCCATGTCATGCCACCCGCCAAGCGTGGGTTGGTTGTTGATGGTAGATTGTAGGCTGAATGACTGAATATATTAAACTCAGTTTGAAACTGTTTAAACACCTCTTTCCAACTGTCAACATTGAGTGCTCTTATAGCCATTAAACCAGCCACCTGCATATGCACGGAGTTGTAATCATAGCCTTCCCCAGGAGCTAGGCTATTGCCATTGTTAAAAGCAATTTTAGCAATGCAGGATTCAAAATTGGCATCAGGCAGATCAATGCAGGCAGGAGGTGTGTTCAGACCCGAGGTGAAGCTGAGTAAGTGCCGCAGGGTGATCTGCGATAGAGTCCCACTATCAGGCCACCAGGAAATATGGTCTTGAGGCTTATCGTCCAGCGATATAAGGCCATTTTGCACCAACCACATCAGGATTGTAGATGTGACCAACTTTGAAGTAGATGCTGATTCATAGGGTGTATCAAGGCTTGAGTCACCTACGC
>JBOEFV010000095.1:414-1652 GCA_050633065.1 Bdellovibrionales bacterium | reverse complement strand
ACCCGTCACCTTATCAACAGTCGCACTGACACGCTCCACACGGGTTGCTGATAAATTACCGTCAGGTAATTTAAAGCCGCTGACATTAATCATATCCCCTTCTTGTAAATCGGAGAATTGTGTCGCGGTACCGCCAAAAATAATATCATCGTGTAAAACAATGGTTTGGCCCAGCATGGTGATGGTGCCATCTCCAATGCCAGTAATGGCGCCACTGATCTGAGTAAGAGGAATAATGCGCTTAGCTGTCGTAATATTATTGACTACATCAACATGGCCTATCACCAATACCACTTGACCATCATCTAAAGCTGAAGGGTCAGCTGCTACACCACCATCAACAATCGTTTCGCTGTTTGTTACGGTGAGCTGTCCACTAATGAGCATGCGTCCGTCAATATGTTGCAAGGTACCGAGAATAGCTGCCAGAGGTTTCGGACCGCCAGTTCCATCAATACCAGGGTTTGGAATAGGCTGAGGGCCACCTGTACCATCTATACCACTGTTCGGAATAGGCTGAGGGCCGCCGGTACCATCAATACCTACAACACCTTGCCCATGCAAAGCGTCGGTGCCTAATAAACTATTACTACTATCGAAATGCTCATTTGTGATCTGATAAACAAGCTCATCACTATCCACTGTTGAATCTGCTAAATATGTTGGATCGGTATGGGGAGTGTGGGATAGCTCAGGTATAGAAGAAGATAAGACCGAAAGAGGAGAAGATGACTCAATAGTTTTACTATCAGTAATGCGCACTGGGTCTAAAGACGTAGCAGAAGTATTGTTATTTGACCCTATGTAAAAAACGCCTGCCAATATGGGCAATAGTACAAAGGATAAAAACTTTAAAGGCAGATGCATAACTTATTCACACTTAATACTATTCACTAAAAACAGGAGGCCCTATCTATTTACCTGAGCTTAATACCAGCTCAGTCATGGGTTACTCTTTACAAACATCGACATCCTTACGATCTATCTACGTAGCTTCTAGACTACAGAATACTTTACACACCTTATTTAACGTGCACCCTAATCACCCAAAATATTTAGAAAACCCGCAAAATCAGATACTTACCTGACTATAGGCTTTTGAAAATACGATAGATCATGAAAATAAGTTATTTAACGCGCAGAAACAATAATATTTGGTCGCAAGCCACCTAATATACAGAATATTTACACTAATTAAAACCCAGCTTAAGCCTATGATTTTAATACTTTTTTGCTAG
>JBOEFV010000095.1:0-349 GCA_050633065.1 Bdellovibrionales bacterium | reverse complement strand
TTATTTGGTGTTATATTACCAAATATGTTTTTACTTCAAGGAATTCAACAAAGAAATGGACCGTATGGATATAGTGTTTAACGGAACGGATACTTAAGGACATCATTGAAAGATTCATAGCTAAAAACATAGCGCTAATAAAGTAATAGCCTCACGCTGTAGCTTTAGCACAAATTAACTGCCAAGGAGGGCGGTTCTTGCTTATACAACCGTCATTTGTAAGTGGATAAATTGAAAGGACTGTTAGGAAAGGAACCATAAGAAAAGGAACTATCAAAAAAGGAAGGGACCGCAAAAGGAAAGCATTGCTAAAAGGGAGTTTTACCTAAAAGGACGTGACCTCAAGGAA
>JBOEFV010000094.1:0-5735 GCA_050633065.1 Bdellovibrionales bacterium | reverse complement strand
AAATAGATCTGAACCACCCCAGTAAAAATGCTTAGACTGATACATTAAAATATTACGTAGAGCATCGCCATCAACCTGGGGGTTTAAATGAATGTATCTTTTAACGATACGCTCATGATCTAAATTTAAAAAATGGCTTACCATTGCATGAAGCTGGGAGTTCAAAGCTTTTGCATAAAAATGGTCTTCTTGCTCAAACTGTTCAGGTTTAATAACTTCAATACTTTTTTGCATATCTAAAGCTCCTACTGGAGCTATTTTGATCTTAAGCCCAGGTTTGTCAATTTATTTTGTTGCTAGAAAGTAGGAATTTTAAGGTATCAACCTAAATAAATGAGAACTTAAAAATATCAACGATTTAAGCTCCACCCAAATAAACGTACAAATTTAGCTTTTTAAAATTAAAGGCGGACCACTTGGTTGTAAATATAGACTAAAAAAGCTCTCAATTCAAAATGCTATCTATCACTACCTGGCAACTTTAAAACCCATATGCTTTTCTAGAAGACGAATCCTCTTCTCTCTTTCAATGAGTTTTCTCACCTTTGAAATTCCATCAGAATAATCAAAAGCTTGATAGACTGTGTGCAGGTTTTCATCACTCATTAAATTTAAGTTAAATACTTTCTTTTTACAGCTAGCTTTGTATTTTGCATGGTCAGCTAAAATATTGTCTGGCTTAAATTTGATAAGTTTGCCTCTAGACTCCAAACTCACCGCAACGTTTTTATGGCCTTCAATAGGTCTAAGCCTTAACTCCGTAAAACTACTTTGATCAACATAAACATCCTTTAAGCTTAAAAGCTTTGGAGGTAGCGGCAGTATTTTCTCAGTCCAAGATTTAATCTTGTAAGGCTTTGCCAAACCATCAGGCATTTTGCTTTGCATAAATATCTATAGCGTTCTTAAATTCTATTAAAAAATTAGGCTTTGTTTCACTAGAGGTAACAGACGCTTATCACAGATTAGCTGGTGTTGAAGTTAGAGGCATAACCGTAAAGCTTGGTTTTGATGTCCCTAAAGCTTCAGAACCTATTGGTGATGACAACGTTGCCCAAATTTTTCCTAAACGCGCAACAGGTCTCTAAGGCCTTTTGCCTTTTGAAGCCTTTGGTGTTTTTATTGTGTGTAATTACAAGAGCTTACGAAATGTTTGTTGCTCGCTCCATTTATACTAGACTTAAATGAAAATTATGTTCGCACCTAAGCTTATAGTGGTTTATTAATATCTTATGCTTAAATATGCTATATTCACTTTTTTTATTATTACTATCCTCACTATGAGCTCTTTTATTCCTAAAAAAAGCCTACTACAAAAAGGGCTTTATTTTAATAAGCAGGTAAAAATACCTTACCTAAAGGCAAAAATACCTTATTTCTTTAAGTTGCAAAGAAGTTTTATTGATTACTCTAAAGAAAATGACCAAATCAGTCTCGTCTATGAATATTATGGGGATAAAAAAACCAGTTATTCACTCACGTCCACCCGTCCATCAATAAATTACCTATACACTTTAAGCTTCTATCTGAAAGAAACCGAAAAATCCTCACGGCCTACTAAAGAACATGTCGAAAAGTTAGAGAATCCCAATTATGACATCACTTTTAATAGACTGGCCCAATACACAACTTCAAGTTCAACTATCTCAAAAGCTTTAGCCCAAGATGTGATAACAAATATTGCCGCAAACTCCGCTTTAGATAAACCTAATGAGTTAAACACTTTACTTGCAACCCTAAGGTCACAAGTAGACCTTCTTGAGGAAAGCTTACTTTTTCTAAACGAGCTTAAAAATATGACTCTTCCCATAAAACTTTCTTCTTACAACATCGACATAAATAAAGAAAAATTAGTATCCACTCTTGAGAAACATCATTTTCCAAAAGAGAGGTCGATTGATCCAAAAAACTTAAATTTAAAAAATTTAAGTTTTAAACTTATAGTATTCTCTAAACTTTCCTCTCCAGACTTATCCATCAACGCTGAATTTGATTTAAAGAAAAACGTAATTAATAAATTAAGTCTTGATGTTGAATATTTAATAAACCAAGAAGATCCCAGCAGTGAACTTAAAGAGGCTGTATCAAATTTTTCAAAAAAATCAGGCTTAAATAGCAAAGCTAAAAAAGTTGGTCCATATTGGGTGCTTAAGGCAGACCTCTTACACCTCAACAAAGATCCTATATTAACGGCACAATATATAAATAAACTAGTAAATTTGATTGATTTCTCGGTTTATAAGTAGACAAACAGTAGTTGAGACTTTTTTAGGCTAACACTATTGTTTTTAATTAAAATAATAACTAAAATAACAAACCTAAGAGAGGGCCCAAAATGAAATTTATTATAATAAGCTTACTTCTATCTTTTTCTCTCACTTCTCTAGCCGCAAAAGATACTTGTGATGTTAAAAAACTTCCAAAATATGAAAAAAAGGTTTTTAAAGAACTTGCTATAAAAAAGGTCTCAAAGAAAAAAACTCTTAATAACTACCTTAAATACGACGTACAAACGTACTCAAGTAAAGTAATAGACGGCAAGAAAAACATCGCTTCAGTTGAATTTTTCTATAAAAACTCAAAGCCTTTTAGAATAAACTTTTTTGTAGACTGCACATACGGAGATTACATAATTAAAGACGATTTTTAAAAAATCTTTAATGTCATACAGTAATTAAAAACATTCTAAAGTTGGTGAACAACAATCTGGAACAACCTTTTTTATCAATTCAGTTGTTGCAACAACTTTCTTAAAAAAAGAATCTTCACTTTTAATAAAATTGTAACCTGGATGATCTCTCCAAACTTTATGTATCTTCTCATCTATAGCTCTTGCTTCTGAAACAGTTTCTTTTCTTAATGGGTTTTGATGGTTGTACCCTTGATGAAGCTCAGGAACTTCTAAGTGAATCACAGACTCATATTTTAAAAATTCCTTCTCCTTTGTTGTGTTAAAGCTTTTCCAGTATGATTCCTCATCACCTGTCCAGTAAGCTAGACCATCAATGGTTCCTCTATCACATAAAGCAAAACACCATTTTCCTTCTGATAAAACCAGGTTCTCCATCTCAGTTTGCACGTGATAAATAGCTCTTTGAGCAGCTTGTCTTGCGGTATTAGACTCTAACCTCCAAAAACCTCCTGAAAAAATTAAACTTGCCGCCTCAGGTAAGATTGCCACATGCTCACAAAGCAACATTTTAACTGACTCTAAAACGGCCGTCTTCCCTGCCCCAGGCCCACCAGTTAATACTGTTAAACCTGGCCTTCTAGCCTTATTACTGCAATTACAAAGACTCTTACATTCTAAAAGGTCGCTTTTGTCCATTATATATTCCCCCAGAAAGCAGCTTAAGCCAATTTTTAGATACCCTCTTAAGCTTCCTACACAAATTCTAGCAACAAATTCCAATTGCCTCAAAAGATTAACTGAGACTAAGTCTATGATGAGGCCAAAATAACTCAAAACTTGTACAAAAAGCCCTTAAAGAATACATTCAATGGGAACAAAGAGGTTTAAAATGGTAGATAAAAAGCTAGAAGAGCTGACCATCGAGTTTTTAGGTGCTGCCGATGGGGTTGTAACTGGTAGTAAAACACTTGTTTCATATAATGGTATAAACATCCTTGTAGATTATGGACTCTTTCAGGGGCCAAAAGACATCAGAGTCCTAAATTATAGTAAGTATGGATTTGAACCTAAGGACATAGACATACTTCTCTTAACCCATGCACACATAGACCATTCAGGTCTTATACCAAAATTAATTAAAGACGGCTTTAAAGGCAAAGTCCTTTGTACAGCAATGACTAAAGAAATTTCTTCTATACTCTTTAAAGACGCCGCCTACCTTATGGAAAAAGAGTTTGAAAGAAAACCTTATGATAAAAACAGGCTGCCTTTATATGATGATGAAGACGCTTTAAATGCGATAAACTATTTTGAAGAAGTTAACCTTGATGAAAAAATTGAACATAAAGATTTTTCTTTTGTCTTTAGAGAGTCTGGTCATATTCTTGGGAGCTCTTCTGTTGAAATCATAGTTAAAGGTAAAAAGCTTTACTTCACTGGAGATTTAGGAAATGAAAACCAAATTCTTTCAGAAAAGATTTTTGTCCCAACTGATGTTGATTATTTAATTACTGAAGCCACTTATGGAAACAGAGCCCACCCAAAAGAAGATGTTGAGGCTAAACTTTGTGATTCTATCAAACATATAGTTGATCATGATGGGGTGCTTGTAATTCCTTGTTTTGCTGTATCAAGAACACAAGAGTTACTTTTAAACTTATACAAATATTTGAGTAAGAATAATGCTAAAATAGATATTTATTTAGATAGCCCTATGGCTGATAAAGTCACCAAACTTTATATGAAAAAGATGAGTAAGAAGCTTGATGAAGAAAATTTAGACTTAATTGGATTTAAAAAATTATACTCAGTAACTGAAACTCCCCTTGAGTCCAAACTACTATGTGAAGCAAAAGGGCCCTTTGTTGTTTTAACTGCATCAGGCATGCTTATGGGGGGAAGGGTCATGCATCATTTAAGAAGTCGTATCTCAGGAAAAGAGAACGCTCTTCTTTTTAGCGGCTACCAGCCTCCTCAGTCTAAGGGGGATCTTATTAAAAATGGAATTTCGCATATAAAGATCTTTCAAGATATTTTTCCAGTTGAAGCCAGGGTTGATGCTATAGAAAGCCTTTCAGCTCATGCTGATTCTAACCAAATACTCAACTGGCTTAAGAAAAGTACTTATAAAAAAACTAAGGTTCTTATTAATCATGGAACAAAAGAATCTATTAACGCTTTACTTTTTAGAATTAGGAAAGAACTTAATTTAGAGGCTGATTTTGCTAAATCAAAACACATTGAAAGAATTGATTTAAATAAAAACAAAGCCATGCCCGGTGCCTAAAAAGCAGACCTTCTCCTTATTTTTGTTGAAAGAGTGAGCAGTTTTTAAGATCTAACCCTCACATCAACAGATACAATCAATTCATTTTTTTATAATTTCAGTGTAGCTTCTTCTTTTATAATTAAAGGAGTCTTGCAGTGGTGCTATTTATTAAAAGTTTTTTAGTTTTAGTACTTTTATCATTAAGTCTTTCTTGCTCTAAGAATCAAACTTCTAAAGTAAATCCTTTAGACCGTATCAACACAAAAGGGCTTACAAAAATAACCGCTGAACTGAGAAAACTTGCTCTAAGTGAAATTTCATACTTTTTTGAAATTGATCTCAGGGCTTCAAAAGATAGATCCTTATACAGTGGAACCTCCAGCATTGTTTTTAACTTTTTAAAGTCTAATTATAGAGGTGATTCTTTAACTGTTGATTTTGAAAAAGGACTTGTCGAAGAAGTCTATGCTAATGGAAAAAGGCTTTCTGATTTTAAATATAATGGACACTACCTATCAATTTTAAAAAAACATCTAGCTGAGGATAAAAACACTCTTAAAATTAAGTTTTCTCAAAAATACAGTAAGACCGGGAGTGGGTTTCATAAATTTACAGACCCTATTGATAAAAAAACCTATTTATACACTGATTTTGAGCCCTACGATGCAAATTTATTCGCTCCCATGTTTGACCAACCAAACCTTAAGGCAATTTATGGTTTGAGTGTAATCACCCCTTCTCACTGGGAGGTGATCAGCTCCACAAAAGAACAGTACTCACAGGTAGAAAACAAATACAAAAAATGGTCTTTTCCTAAAACTCAAAAGTTTTCAA
>JBOEFV010000093.1:0-2953 GCA_050633065.1 Bdellovibrionales bacterium | reverse complement strand
GCTGAAATCAGAGGACACAGAAGAACTTATGTTGGTGCAATGCCAGGAAAAATCATTCAAGCGGTAAAAGCTGCTGGAACGAACAACCCTGTTATCGTATTAGATGAAATTGACAAATTAGGTTCTGATTTTAGAGGGGACCCTTCTGCTGCAATGCTTGAGGTTTTAGACCCTGAACAAAACAGTGCTTTTAAAGATAACTATATTAACTCTGATTTTGACCTTTCAAATGTGATTTTCTTAGCTACAGCTAACGTTTTACAAAATATTCCGCCAGCTTTAAGAGATAGAATGGAAATAATCAACATTCCTGGTTATACAGAAAATGATAAACTTTTGATTGCTCATAAACATTTAATTGATCGTCAATTAGAAGATAACGGGATTGATCACACTCATATTGAATTCACTGACGAAGGGCTTCAGGCTTTAATCGCTGGTTTCACTAGAGAAGCCGGCTTAAGAAACCTTGAAAGAGAAATCGGTTCAGTTTGTAGGAAAGTAGCTAAACTTGTAGTTGAAGGACAAACTGAAAAAGTAATCGTTAATGCACAAACTTTAAGTGAATTAATGGGTCCTGCTAAGTTTATGCGTGAAGAGCGTTATGAAGATAGCCAGGTTGGTATTTCTACTGGTCTTGCTTGGACTCAAGTAGGCGGAGAGATTCTTTATATTGAGTCTATTGCTATTCCTGGGAAAGGAAACATCAAACTTACCGGACAGTTAGGCGATGTAATGAAAGAGTCTGCTTCTGCAGCTGTTACATATATTAAAGCTCATGCTGAAAGCTTAGGCGTAGACCTTGAATGGTTTGATAAAAACGATATCCACGTTCATTTGCCAGCAGGCGCTGTTCCAAAAGATGGCCCCTCTGCAGGAACATCACTTTCTTCAGCTCTTTTAAGTCTTGTTACTGGAAGACCTGTAAGGATGGATGTTGCAATGACAGGGGAAATCACTTTAACAGGTCGAATTCTTCCCGTTGGCGGCATTAGAGAAAAAGCCCTTGCAGCTTTAAACCAAGGAATTACGAATGTTATCATTCCATTCCAAAACAGAAAGGATATCGAAGATATCCCAACTGAATTTAAAAATAAATTAAATTTTATTTTAGTTAGACACATAAATGAAGTGTTCTCTGAAGTGTTTGAAGACGCTAATGCAGAGGACTCTTTCCCCGCAACAGGCACTGGAAACAATCTAGCTGCTTAGACCTAACTAACGTAACATCAAACTCAAAAGCCCAGATATAATCTGGGCTTTTTTTATTTTTAAATAAGAATTTAAAAATTATTTTATTTTAATAACAACTCTTCTGTTCTTCGCTCTTCCTACAGAAGTTGAGTTGTCTGCAATCGGAGCCGTCTCACCAAATCCAACCGCTTGAATCTTATCTACAGAAACTTTATGTGCTCTTACTAAATAATTTTTAACAGACTGAGCTCTTCTTTGGCTTAACACCTTGTTAGACTCATCTCTTCCTGCTGAATCAGTGTGTCCTTCAACAAAAATCATTCTGTAATCACTGTTTCCTCTTAAGAAAACACCAACCTTATCAAGCTGTGTTTTTGCAGGACCTGTAAGATTAGCACTTCCTGAAACAAACTGTGCCGTGATATCAAAAGCTTGCTTAACCGGCGCATCTTCAATTTTTACAGTTTCTTTTACTGGAGCCGGAGCTGCAGCAACTGGTGATGGAGCAGAACCGTTACCTGCAAGATTAAAAGCAGCATCTTCTGAAGCGCCACCAAAAAAGTAACCCAGTCCTAAAAACACTCTCCAATCAGCATTTTGTGCTTCAGAGAAAACTCCAACTGTTCCACCAAAGCCAATGTCCATACTGTCATTAAGCTTATAGTTAGCCCCTAAAAGAACCTCTGCACCCTTTTGATCAAAAGTGTTATTATCAACTGTAAACTCAAAGAACTGATCTGCCGGTAAAGTCATGTAAAGTTCTGATGTTGCCGTCCATTTATCATTTAATAAAAAGTTAAGACCTACTGAAGCTAAAACATCACTTCCATCTCTAGGGCTTGTGATCACTGCATATGTTGCAGATGGAGCTGCACCCATTGTGTCTTCAGAATTTCTATATCTATAGCCTAAGTTAGCACCAAATCTTACAGTGTCTGTAAGCATTTTATCGTAGACAAAAGTAACTGATAAACCGAAGTCATTGTCATCACCAACAAAGTAGTCAGGATCCATAAGACCAAAACCAACATTTGCAACAACTGCAAAGCCGCCTTTGTCACATTCACAAAACCTATATTTTACACCAGCTCTTAAATGAGTCAGGTCATCACTTGTGTATGCTCCACCAACTTCCTCGTCATAGTTTAAAATCCCTGATCCAACTATTGAGAATGACATTCTGTCTGTAAGACCTAAGCCAAAACCTAGTTGAGCTTGAGTAACCTTATTCTCCAATATTGGTGAGTAATGAATGTTTTCTGCATGATCAAAGAACAATGTTGTTTTAAAAGTTCCTTTTGGCAGTGTCCTTGATGAATGAACTGTAAAAAAGTCCATATTGTCTGGTGTCGGGTTAAAGTATTGTACTTCACTTCCTACATAATTTGCTGAAGCTGTTGCTGAAAATAAAAATATTACTCCCGCCGCTAATATTTTACGTATCATATAATGTCTCCTTCAATAGTTGTTTAACTACGTTATATTACGAATGCTTATATGATACATGACTTTAGGCTTGCGGCAATAGTCACAAACGGAGTGCTAAATATTTTAGAATGTGTGTTTTATGAAGGATGTTTTTAGGCTTGATGACTCTTGTGATTTACCTAGTCTACCAACTTCATTTTCCAAAGCTTTATTAAGAGTCTGCAAATCAACAATATGTTGTTTAAGCTGCAGAATCTGCTCTTCTTTTTCACTTAAGACTAATGTGTAAGCTTTTTTAAGCTCAATAAGTTCTTCAGACTTTTGCTTAGGC
>JBOEFV010000092.1:0-2318 GCA_050633065.1 Bdellovibrionales bacterium | reverse complement strand
GTGTTATTTTTGATACACGTATTCAAAGACGACTAATCGAATCAAGAGCAAAGCAACTTCAACTTGCTCGTGAACAGTTAATTCAAATAAGAGAAGATATAGTTGATTACCTTGAAGCAAGCTTAATACATCAAGTGAATCTTTTCACAGACCAGCTACCGGAAGTTGCAAGTACACTTCACCTATTAGATATTGAAGTAGTAAATAAATATATTTTTACGCTTAAGGAAATAAAAGAACAGACTCTATTACAGTCTGATCTTTATCCGAAGCTTCATGTGACTATTGATGAACTTTTATCTGAAATTGAATACTGAAACTATATGTTAATCATTAACGCCATACCAATCGTTAAGCATCTCTGCCGTTATACTTTCAATCTGGCTTCTCTTTAAAATAGATTTTCTAAATGAAAAAGCAGAAGTCATACTTGAGAATACGATAAAAGATAATAAAAGAATTAGTTTCATAAATTGGCCTCACTAAATTGTTATTGTTAGTTATGAAGCAAGATTTATGCCAGTTAGCACTACTAGTGTGTCCTAATTACCCTTCATTTTATGACTACAGTTTAGACAGCTGATAATCACTTTGTTGTTTCTGGGCGATTGTGTCCGGTTAATTTCGGAGCGAAAGTGTCCTATTTGGATTAAGCACTTTTTCTAATCTTCGACTTATCACCATAATCAGTTAATTTTTTCTTCTTAGAGACCCTACAAACGACTTTTCTGCCCATTATATCAAAGCTATAGCTGCCATCGAGATGAACATTAATATTGATCTCGCGGCCATAATAACAAGATTTCTCATCAATAATCCAAGTGATGTTGTCCCAGCTAAATACATTTCCTACCATTATTTTTCGCCTAATCTTTTTACAAAAAATGATATCGAGGTCACCAAAAACATTTTTACGATAAGATTTATCAGAGCATTCAGCCTTAACTGAGAACTTTAAATTATAGGTAGGTATAAAAACTTCTTTAAGATATTTGTTAGCTTCGTCAAAGTCTTCAATGTTATAAAGTGCAAGCTCTGCGATAAGTCTATCTTGAAAAGTTCGCCACAATCTTTCAATACGCCCTTTAGCTTGAGATGATCCCGCTAAAATTAATCTAATTCCTGTTTGATCGAATGCTCTAGATATTTGTGACTCCCATTCTCTATCTACTTTTCCATACATCGTTGCTTGATCCATGTAAAAGCTTTCAGGAAGTCCATAGTTATCTACAACCTCTCTAATGACCTTTAAACTATGATTTGAAGTCTCTCCATAAAAGAACTCACCAGCGACAACTATACCTGTTGCATCATCAATTCCTGCAATCAGATCTGTTTTAGTATCTCCAAACCAGAGATGTTTACTGCCATCAAACTGAATCATCATTCCTTCGTTTGGTAACCTAGGACGTGGCTTGTGACATCTTCTTCCACGTCGTTTTGGATTTTTAACAAGACCCTGTTTAGAAGCAATTGTGTGAAGAGCATCTTTTTTAATAATAATATCTTCATCACTTTCTAGGCGCTCGCGAAAATGAGTTAAGTTAAAGTCTCTATATTTATATTTTAGTAAATCTATAATTTGATGTTCTAGACTGAGTGGAGTTTTATTGTGAGGAACTTTTCCGCTATTTCCGTGAAGAACACCAATAACACCTTTTTCTTTTATATTTTTAATTATTCTCTGAGCTTGTCTATAGGACTTATTAATTTGGATTGCGAAGTCTACAATTGTAAGTTTGCCATCAATAACCTGCATAGCGAGCCTGTGATGCTTGATTTGTTTGTGTGACATTGTGATTTTTCCCATTCAACTTCCCCGATAAGTGCTCAGAATCAGGGTAGTTAATATTTATTGAATAGGACATAATCGCTCAGAAATTATAATAGGACATAATCGACCAGAATTTATACAGCTGATAATCACTAGATCAGTCTGATGTTATACTTGTGACTAAGAACATATCACCTAAGTGACTGTAATCACTTTCATATAGTACTCAGGTTATGCATTAACTTCACAGTGTTCCAAAGGTAAAACACTTTGTTCCAAAACTAGTTGCGACTACTGAGATTGTTTAATACAGTCTTCACAGAGGAGCAAAAATGCATTTACCAGAACTACTAAAAAAAGAATATGCCGGGAAAAAGGGAAGAAATCCCGCTTACTCACTTAGGGCTTTTGCGAAGCACCTTGGCCTATCTCCAGGAACGTTATCAGAGTTGATAAGTGAGAAAAGACCAGTAACTCTTAAAACGGCTCAAAAAGTACTAGGTAGATTAGATATCTCCAATGATGAAAAGAGTTACATTATATC
>JBOEFV010000091.1:0-1092 GCA_050633065.1 Bdellovibrionales bacterium | reverse complement strand
AGATGTGTATAAGAGACAGCTTGTAATATCACACCATTATTAGCAGCACCTCTCGACATCGAGTACGGTAATGCTAGTTCATTGACTAAATCAAGAGTTAAGTCTGAATCATTAAAACTCTTTAATAGAAACACAAGTAAAATAACTAGAATATCAAGTAAAGAAGTAATATCTATGTCTTCAACTTCATAATTTCTTTTTTTCTTTCTCTTAAAGTTCATCCATTGGCTCCAAAACTAATTGTGTAAAAATCTTTTTTAACACTTTCGTTTTTTCTTTCACTTTGACTTTGAAAACTTTCCCTTTAGGAAGAGTTTGCACCATGTCTATCACTTGAATAATCTCATCATATTCAATATCAGAAAGAGGAGAAATAACAATATGATCCTCTACCGGATGGCTTAATCTTAGCTTTAAAACATTGTCTTTTATTTTTTCTGGATATTTAGGATCATTTTTAAAATAGGTACTTTCGATTTTTTGATCAACACCAGTAACAAGCTCAATCTTTCTATTATAAACTTTTACGATTAAGTTTAGGGGGTCTTTGTCTAACTTTACATCCTCAGGAACTTCACTAACAATTGGTGCAGCTGTTTCGATTTCAAAAATTTTTATAAATTGAGCTGAAAAAAGTAGAAAAAAGATAAAAATAAATACAGCGTCCATAATCGGAACAAGATTTAATTTCTCTAATTCAGGAATTCTTTTTTCTTTTTTAAACATTTTTATTTTTCTTTACGCTTAGTAAATCAATTAGTTTTCCTGCAGCTTCATCAACTTTATCATTCATTTTAATTGCCTTACTTGTTAAAATTGTATGAAAAACCATAATTGTTATGGCCGAAATTAATCCAAATGCAGTCGTATTCATTGCTTTTGCAATTCCATTTGCAAGAGCTTGGGCTTTATTAGTTACGTCCGAATCACCTACTGCTGCAAAAGACATGATTAGACCTTGAATTGTTCCCAAAAGACCAATCAATGTTGATATATTTGCGATTAAGGAAATATAATTGAGATGATAAGTTAATTTAGGAGTATGCTCCATTAAAGATGTTGCTACTGCATCTTCAACAAGAACTCTATCTT
>JBOEFV010000090.1:0-4790 GCA_050633065.1 Bdellovibrionales bacterium | reverse complement strand
CAGGTAGTGGTAAATCAACAACGCTTTATTCATGCCTTTCGCGTATCAACACTATTGATAGAAATATTGTTACAGTTGAAAATCCAGTGGAGCAAAGAATTCATGGAATTGGACAGATTCAAACAAATGAGCGTATAGGGCTTACATTTGGATCAGCTCTAAGAGCCATCTTAAGACAAGATCCAAATGTGATTATGATTGGTGAGATTAGAGATTTAGAGACTGCAGAGATAGCTATTAACGCTTCCCTGACTGGTCACTTGGTTCTTTCAACAATACATACAAACGATTCATCTGGTGTGTTTCCAAGGTTGATAGATATGGGGTGTGAGCCCTTTTTGATTGCAACATCTTTACTAGGGGTGATTGCGCAAAGACTTGTAAGGGTTTTGTGTCACCATTGTAAAGCGCCATATGTGCCGTCAGCTATTGAAATGAAAGCGCTAGGTTTAACTCCAGAGCAGGTTAGCAATGCTGAAATACATAAACCTGTAGGTTGTAGTGAGTGTAACCATAAAGGTTACGGCGGTCGAACTTTGATTATGGAGCTTTTAGTTTTAGATGATGAAGTGAGAGCATTAGTAATGCAACATAAGGATAGCGGTACAATTAAGAAGGTTGCTGAGAAGAACGGAATGAAGACGTTTAGAGACCACGGTATTTCTAAGGTCCTAAAAGGGATCACTTCAATAGAAGAAGTACTTACAAACACTCAAGTGGATTAGACTAGTTAAATGCCTTTATACGAATACAAAGCTTTAAACAGAAAAGGGAAAAAGGTTAAAGGAATTGTCGACGCTGACAACTCTAAAGCTGCCCGCGTTGAGCTTAAGAAAAAAGGCATTTATGTAACAGAGGTTTATAATAAGTCTCAAAAAAAAGCTAAAGCAAAAGGTGGAGTAAGCTCAAATGCTAAAGTTGGAATTGATGATTTATCACTTGCAACAAGGCAGCTTGCTACACTTCTTAAAGCAAACATTCCTTTAGTTGAAGCATTAGCCATTGCGGCTGATCAGTCAGAACATGCAGCTTTAAAAGAGGCTTTTTCAGATATCAGAAATCAAGTTAATGAAGGGGGAACTCTTCATAAGGCACTTTTAAAGTATCCAGGGATGTTTAACAAAGTTTATGTTTCTATGTGTGAAGCCGGAGAGATGTCAGGAACTTTGGATGTTATTTTAGTAAGGCTTGCAGAGTTTACAGAAAGCCAAAGTGAGCTTCAGGCCAAGCTTAAATCCGCAATGACTTATCCAGTGATAATGCTTTCATTTATGACGCTTTTAGTGGGTGGTCTTTTTGTTTTTATGATTCCTCAAATGAAGGAGATCTTTGAAGACAATGAAGAGTTAGAGCTTCCATCCTTATCAAAGGCTGTGTTTGCCACTAGTGATTTTTTATTAGAGTACTGGATCTTTATTGTGGCAAGTTTTATTCTGTCAGTTTTTATATTTCAGATTTGGAAGAGGTCTCCTGGCGGAAGTATTTCTTGGGATAGGATGGTCTTAAAAATTCCAGTCTTTGGAAACTTGATTAGAATGGTTGCTGTTGCAAGGTTTACGAGAACACTTGCGACGCTGTTAGACGGTGGTGTTCCAATGCTTAATGCCATGTCTATTGTTAGAAATGTTGTTGATAATGAAACCCTTGCTGTGGCGTTGGATGAAGCAAGAGATAATATTAGTGAAGGGGAATCTATTGCAGGACCTCTCAAAAGGTCTGGGGAGTTTCCACCAATTGTGATTCATATGGTGAATATTGGTGAAAAAACAGGCGAACTTGAAAGTATGCTGACACAAGTGAGTGACTCCTACGACTTTCAGGTAAGAAATAAGGTGGATAGTTTTACATCTATTTTAGAACCAGTTATGTTAGTTTTAATGGGTCTTATTGTTGCAGTGATTGTATTTGCAGTAGTGCTTCCTATGCTTGCAATGCAAAATGGCGTTTAAGCCTTGGCTTGCTAGCTTTTAAAATAGTGCGGTATTCATTTGTAAGGAGAAAGAAATGATTAGAATGAACAGTCAAAAAGGTATGAGTTTAATTGAGATCTTAGTTGTTTTAGCAATTATTGGAACTATTGCAGCAACTGTTGGACGTTCAGTTTTTGGTAGTAAAGAAAAATCAAAAGTAGGAACTGTTAAAATTCAAATTTCAAAAATTGAAAATGCTGTAAATGAATTTTATAACGATTGTGACCAGCTTCCTGATACACTAGATCAACTCATTAATGAGCCTGGTTCTGAGATTTGTGAATCTTGGGGATTAGGTGGGGCATATGCTAAAGAAAGAGATTTAATAGACCCGTGGAAAAACGACTTTGAATATGAACAAACAAGCCAAGGTTTTAAAATTACAAGTTTTGGTAAAGGTGGAGCTCCAGGTGGAGAAGGTTTAGAAAAAGATATTTCAAGCGAAGATCTTTAATTAAAAGAATAAGTTATTTTAGAACAAAAAAAGCCTGTCTTAGAACAGGCTTTTTTTTATACTTAAATGTTCAACTAAAGTTTATCCTCGAGTGCCTCGAGCCCAAACTCTAGCATCTCCTCCGTTTCTAAATACTTCTCTAACCCACTGGTTAAGCCGTCTTGCATCTTCTGTTACAAGCCTTATGCAGCCATGAGAAAGTCTTGTCCCGTTCACAACCCCAGCATGAATTCCTATGCCAAGCTTGTTTGATCTTAAGTACATCACATAAGGCATAGAGTATTTGAATTTATAACTGATGTAGTCTCGCCCGTAAACATGACCAGAGTGAATACTTCTGCCTTCATACTCTGGAGTGTAAACACCGACATGATTTGTGCCTGGATGAGGCTTACCTGGAGAAGTGGCCCATGTGGCAATCTGCTCATCATTTATAAAAACATCCATTCTAAAGCACTCTCTTGCTCCACATGCAGCTCTTCCCTCTGCTGTTTCCGCATAGTTGTAGATGTCAATTTTAAGATCCTGCACTTGAAGTGCTCCGGATTTAATATCTGCAATTTTTTGAGAATCTTCCCATTCCCCAGCAAAACCAAAAGATAGAGTGGAAAAAAGAAGGATAGAGGCAAGAGTAAATAGTTTATTCATGTAGTCTCCTAAAAGGTGTAAAATGTTTTTGTGTTGAAAATTTGTTTTAGAATAAAAATAGTTTGTTATCAAAAAGCAGCACAAAAATTGTCACCTACTGTGTATAAAATTCAGTTAGTGTAAAAAGATATGTCTAAAAAAATAGACAAAGTGTAAAAAGAGTAAACAGTTTTCAGGGTAAGTTAGTCGTAAGGTTTTTTAAAGTATAAAGGCTCTATATTGTTTGAACTGAAGTGGTTAAATTAAACTTTAAGGCTGTGTTGGCATCAAGCACAAGATCTCTCTTTTTTAAAACGTTTAACTCTGAGTACCAATGAGGGTCATCCTCTAAAGAAAAGTAATAGTTTTTTAAAGTGGTAGAAACCCCAGCTTTTTCAATGAGGGTGAAAGCTTTCTCTGTTGCCTCAAGGCTTGTTTCATACCAGCGGCTTAAAAAATCTGAACAGCCAACTTTAGATTTATTAAAGACGCCTTCAGATGCTGATATAAAATCAACACAATTATTTGAAAACTCAACAACATATCCACCATGCAGCCGGGCTCCATGGATGCCAATCCAGGCACCCTCATGCATGATTCGTTCAGATCCTGAGCCAAAAAGGTAAACGCAGGCGCTGGCGCAAAAAGCCCCATCTTCTATAACGGTGTTAACCCTTAGCTCCTGAAGCTTCCTGCCTATCTCTAGAGCCCAGTTATGGTTTCCCCCGTAAGAGTATAGGGATACAGTTTTAAAAGGGCGGGTTTCGTAAGCTAGGTAATCATAGATATGACTATCAATGTTTCCTTGAATATAAAGAGTGTCTCCAACTAAACGAGGAGAGATATTCTTTCTGATGTCTAAAGAGGTTGTTGAAAAAGCTTTCACTGAAATCAGAAGTAATAATAAAATTTTCATTTAAGGCCCCTTTTGCGATGACTATAGCCTAAAAGGCTTAAGAGTTCTGTTTTAGGGGTAAGTTTTTAGATAAAGAGAAAATTTTGTAGGAAACTACATGTTTCTCTTTTAAATAATTTTAGCAGGTATAAGTAAAACTTTTGGAAGCAGTTAAATCACCCAAAAGGAGCTTCAGTAATACCCTCAGCAAGTTCAATGGTTTCAAATTTGCCGTTTTTTACTTCAAATACGCCAAGATTTGTGATCACTTTTGAAACGCAGCCAACACCTGTAAGTGGCAGTGAACATTTTTTTAAAAGCTTTGGGTTTCCTTTTTTATCAGTATGTTGCATTACAACGATCACTCGTTTTGCAGAAGCCACTAAGTCCATGGCTCCGCCCATGCCCTTAACCATTTTGCCGGGGATCATCCAGTTGGCAATGTCACCATTTTCGGCAACCTCCATAGCTCCTAAAATAGTTAAATTCACATGTTGCCCTCTGATCATTGCAAAACTTTCTGCTGAATCAAAAAACGAGGCTCCAGGAACTGCTGTAACCGTTTGTTTTCCAGCATTGATTAAATCAGCTTCAACGTCCTCATCTTTTGGAAAAGCCCCCATTCCCAAAAGTCCATTCTCACTTTGAAGAAGAACTGATTTATCTTTAGGGATGAAGTTTGAAACTAGGGTAGGGATACCTATTCCTAAGTTTACAGTGAAACCGTCTTCTATTTCTTCAGCAGCCTTCATAGCCATTTGATCTCTACTCCAACCTTGACTCATGACTCGCTCCTTACAGTTCTTTGTTCAATTCGTTTCTCAAACTTTTCACCCTTAATGAC
>JBOEFV010000089.1:0-7334 GCA_050633065.1 Bdellovibrionales bacterium | reverse complement strand
TTTAAATCTCCGCGAGCTTCAGCGCCCTCAATGATTGCTAGAGCAACTCTATCTTTTACACTTAGGCCAGGGTTTAAGTATTCAAGTTTAGCAAAAAAACGATGCTTTCCTTGTGGTACAGTTTTAGTAAGCTCAACAATAGGTGTGTTACCAATTAATTCTAAGACATTGTTGTATGTTTTAATGACTAAGCTCCTTTTGAGTGTGTTCATTTTGTGCAGCTTTAATTTTTTCAGAAAGAGGGTGGAGAGCGAGAAGGACATGATTTAATCTTTCAATCTCATCATCGCAATAAATTAGACCAAGAGCGTCCATTTCTTGTTTGATCTCTTCATTAGATGCGAATTTGTCAGAAGCCAGAGCGTCTGCAAAGTCTTTTAGTTTTTTTGCGTAGTTGTGGTCCATATTACCCCCATATAAGTAACAGGCTTGCTAGCGGAACAAGATATAGAGCGAAATAGTGCAGCTTATTCTTTTCTAGAAACCTAACAACCAAGCTTAATCCCAACCAGCCAAAGAAAAAAGAAGAAATCAGTAAAACGCTTAAATTTAGGGGGTTTTCGGACTGTGTTAAACGCTCTGCATGAGAAATTAACTTGTATACAGACAGTAGGGCTGCGGCTGAGATCAGCGGAGCTACGCTACAAAAAGAGAAAAAGGCAGACTGCTTGGGTTTTAAGCCCATAAGAACGCCGGCGGCAATAGTGGACCCTGAGCGTGATATGCCAGGAAGTAGTGCTAGAGCTTGAGCAAATCCTATGAAGAGGGCCCCGCCCGGAGTGGGCCAATCAAGAAGTTCTTTGGAAGTGCTTTTTTTTGAAAAGAGGTAAGTGAAGATCAGAGCAAAGCTTGTGAATAAAAAGCCTGCAGCAATAACTTTAGTGTTAGAAAAGAGGTGAGTGATGTTGTCTTTTAGGAAAAGCCCTGCAAGCCCTGCGGGCAGAGTTGAGATGAAAAGAATAACTAAAGGGTAGAGTCTATTAATAGAGAGCTCTCCTGCCCCCTTTAATTGTTTTAAAAGTTCAGATCTATAATAAACAACAATCGCAAAAAGACTTCCTAGATGTGCTGTAATTTCAATAAGGAGACTTTCTTTTTGTACCCCTGAAAAGAAAGTTTGAATAATGGCTAAGTGGCCAGAGCTTGAAACAGGTAAAAACTCAGTGAGCCCCTGTATAAGGCCTAAGATAAAATATAGAAAACTAGACATGCCTAGATTGTGTAGCAGAAAGAAGGAAACTACAAGAATCGAGTTGATGTGATTTTTTTAATAAGTAAGTAAAAAAATACAAAAAGCAAAAAAAAGATTCATTTATTCTGTAGCTTTGTAAGTGTGGCCTCAAGAACTAAACAATGGAGATTTGTATGAAAAAAGTTTTACTTATTAGCTTATTAGGAGCAACTTTTACGTTAGAAGCTGTTGCTGTAACACCAATTACAGTTAGCTGTTATAGAGGCCCATGGGAAGAGGTTATTGTTGACCGTCCAAACCCTATTTTTATAGATACGCTTATGCTTAATGGTTATAGCATTGCAACAGCAACAGCAATTGCAACTCGTGTTTGTACAGACCAGGAGCTTGTTGGAAATCTTGGGGCTATGAAAGCTGAAACAATAAAGCTTTTAAGAGCAGTTCCTAAAGATGGGCTAAACTAAGCTCAATATTAAATAGAATAATGTCGTCTCAAGGCCTGCTTTTTTAAACAGGCCTTTTTTTTGTGAAACTTTTAAAGCTTAGGGGTGTTCTAAGGTCATGAGAATTTTTAAAGTAATAAGTTTCTTAACAGTTTTAATAATAGTTGTAATTCTGACTTTTCCATATGTTTCAGGGTTTAACAGTGTAGGAATCTTTCAAAAAGACGGATGTTACGCATCAGATGTACTCAATGTGAAAATGAAAGTAGCGGGAGGGCTAAAAAAACGCCTTACGGGGCATGTGTATGAAGAGGCTGGGGAAAATATTGTTTTTGTAAAAGATGAGTATCTTAGGTTTGAAAATGCGATGCTGCCGATTGATCAAAATGAGTACAGATTCTACCCGATAAGGTGTCATTAGAGTTGCGGTCTTTTTATATTAAGAAATTTTTGACTTTGATCAATATATATTTGAGAAGTTGCGGTTTTAGAGCTGTTTTTCCAATAAATAGTTTGAAGCCCTGTTTTTTTGAATTTTAAACTGCAGGGGGTAAAGCACCACTCATCACTTTTAGAAGATTTAACAGCCATCCACTGTGAACTTCGAACAATAATTTCATGTTCTATTTTAGAGCTGTTTTGCGCAGAAACAGGTGTCATAAATAAGCAGCTTGCGGTGATGAGAAGTCTCTTTTTTATTTTTCTTGTAATTGGAGTAGAGGGGGTTGTTTCTAAAGAGGCTGTTTGGCAAAGGTTTGTGTTTTGGAGGCTTGTTACCTTTTGAGCCAGGCTTTGAGGTTTTGGGGTGTTAAAGATTTCAGGCTTAACAAGGTTGAATTGTAGAAAAATCCTATTTAAAGAAATGATGTCTGATTCAAGGGAGGGTTTTTCACCAGAGAGAACAGACTCTGCTGCAAACTCAGGGGTGAGTTCGATTTTTTTTGTGCGCCAGTTGGTGAGGCCAAAATCAATGAGCTTAATATTGCCATTGATGTCGACCATGATATTTTTAGGGCTTAAATCTCCATGAAACAAACCTGACTCAGATAATTCATAAAGGCCTGCAGAGGTCTCTTGGTAGATCCATGCGGCCTCATCCTTTGTAAGTTTGTATCTGTTTAATAAACTGTGAAGAGTGGTCCCTTCAATATACTCTAAAAGTAGAGCGGGTTTGGATTTATAAGTCTCCCAGCCCCGATACTTAACAATATGCTTTCCGCTTGCTTGCAGTAGAGACTCAAACTCAGTTTTAAAATGGTTGATGTCTTCAGAGCGTTTTAAGACTTTTAAGGCAAACACTTTTGAAACTTTTAGGCTTGGTTGATACTTTGAAACCTTATAAACGTTTGCGTTTAATCCCTCCCCAAGAGAAGCAAGAATTTTAAGGGGTCTAAGCGCTTGAAACATAAGCACATTTTAACCCTTGAAGCTTTAAATATCTATGGAAAAGAATTCAAAAAAGAGCCGTTGAGTATGGACTTTGAAGTGAAGTGTTTTTTTGCCTGCCAAGCGACGTTTAAGCAGGTCTTGGGCATATAAAGTGAGAAAATGGCCTTTGGAGGGTTCTGTTTAAGAAGTTCTGTTGAGTAAATTTTGCACCAATGATTGAGGTTGGTGTATGAACTGTCACCTTTTTTGACAGCGCTTGTGCTGAGTAAAAGGAGGCAGTCAATGGGCCACTGTCTACTCTCAAGCTTTGAGTTGCATGCAGTGTTTGCTCCACTTGTTTGTGGAAGTAGATAGATGGCGAGGATTAAGATTGCTGTTTTCAACTAAGCTCCTTTATAAAGTTTGAAATCATTGGGTATAGGAAAATTAAGATCAGGCTTGGGACTTGAAGTAGGAAGAGTGGAATAAGAGCAAGAAAAGGGGTCTTTTTTGAGTGTTTTTCCATTTCAAAAACAAGCTGTGTCTTTGCTTTTAGATGAAGGCCTTCAAGAAGTTTTAAAATTGGAAATCCGGCAAGGCCTTTTTCAATCAGAATTTTTAACTCGTATTCAATGTTTGTGAGATCTGTTTCACGGTTTAAAATGGCCAGAATAAAGGGGTCATCCCAGGAGTTTTTTGCCTGAAGGGTGGAGCGCCCAGATTTAATTGAGAGGATTAAGTGCTGGATAAAATTAATAGTGGGGTTAGACATGTTAAATGAAGTGCAAGTGAGTTTGATGGTGTGTGGGCTTTTGAAAGAGAGGTCATATTCGAAACCCGGTCTTTACAATAAGTTTTTTTGCTAAGAGCAGGCCTAGTATCATTAGAATTAGGCTTAAAGCGATTGTGTTTCTATAAACAAAGAACTGTTCTTGTGCCATTAGTGAGATCAGGGAAATGATCCAAAAGAAAATTAGTGCAAAAGATTGGGTTTTATACTGCGTTGAGGAGAGCTGAATCTTTTGTTCAAGCTCTGAATTGAGCTGAAACTTATACTTAATGAAAGTTAAAAGCTCTCTTTTTCCTAAATTTTGTTGCGAAAGTGTATTTAAATTCTGAGTTAATTCACTAAAAATTGTACAATTTCTCGACTTTGGTTGTTGCAGAACAACATTTTTTTTCAAAAAAATCTCAAGGGTCGAGTTGGAGGGAAGATTCTTTAAAGCTAGACCTAAAGAGTTTGTAAAAGACTGGCCCATTTGGAGGTGAATATCGATGCACTCGAGTAAAGTGAGCGTTGTTTTGTAGTTTTGATTTCGTCTTTTGGAATGTGTGAGAATACTTGTAACGAGTGGAAGGAATCCTATAAATAAAGGAGTGTAGAGAATAAAAATAACTTTTAAGAGAGAGTAATTAAATAAAAAAAGTAAACTTATAGAGAGGGTGACTGAGGAGAGGGAGAGTTTGCAAAAAGACTTTGCTGATGTCCGAAAGAGACGGTTGGAAATTAAAAATCCGGTATATAAATTTAAGAATAAAACTAAAAAATAGAAGAAAAACATAAACTTCTGCATGCAAAAAAAGATTCAACTTAAATTTTATATTGACGATTAGAGTCATGAAGTTAGAATTAAAGATGAATAAAAAAAGCAAACGATGACAAATTAATTAGGAGGACATCAATGGCTGCTAAAAAGAAAACAACAAAGAAGAAGGCTACTAAGAAAAAAGTAACTACTAAGAAGAAGGTAGTTAAGAAAAAAGTAGCAAAGAAGACAACAAAGAAGAAGGTAGCTAAGAAGAAAACTACTAAAAAGAAGGTAGCTAAGAAGAAAACTACTAAGAAAAAAGTAGTTAAAAGAAAAGTAGCTAAGAAGAAGCCTGCTAAAAGAAAGCCAGCAGCTCGTAAAAAGAAATAATTCAAACATAGTATAAGCTATGTGTTTAAAGCTCGACTTAGCGGTCGGGCTTTTTTTTGTCTATAAGGTCATAAGCTGCAAGTTTTTATAGCTCTCGGGTCCTTTGTTGGTGCACTTTGGGAGGTATTTTCCCTCAGAGGTTGTCATATTCATATTTCGTTCTTATTTTGTTTTTATAACAATTTAATGTTTAGTTTTCGTACTTTTTGATTTAAGAAAGTCTTAAATTATAAACTTCTAACGACTTGGAGAGAAATATGTCGAAAAAGCAGTATAGTAGAAAGAAGATATCAGTTGTAGGTGCCGGATTTGTGGGCTCAACATGTGCTCATTGGGCAGCTCAAAAAGAATTGGGTGATGTTGTATTATTAGATATAAATGAAGGATCTGCTAAAGGTAAGGCTCTTGATCTATTTGAGGCTTCTCCAGTTGAAGGTTTTGATAGCAGAGTTACTGGAACAGCATCATATGAAGATATAGCCGGATCAGATATTGTTATTATCACAGCAGGAATTCCAAGAAAGCCAGGAATGAGTCGTGATGACCTGCTTGCAACTAATGCAAAAATTATGAAATCAGTATGTAACGGGGTTAAAGAGTATGCTCCTAACTCAACAGTGATTATTGTTTCAAACCCTCTTGATGCAATGGCTTATGTTGCAAAACAAACACTAGGCTTTCCTAATAATAGAGTGATCGGAATGGCTGGGATTTTAGATAGCGCAAGATTTAGATCGTTTATCGCTGAAGAAACAGGTTATTCTGTTAAAGATATCCAGGCTTTCGTACTGGGTGGACATGGTGACACGATGGTTCCAATGCCTAGACATTGCTCAATTGGTGGTGCTCCATTAACTGAAATGCTTTCAAAAGATAAAATTGATGCTCTTGTTGAAAGAACAAGAAAAGGTGGAGCTGAGATTGTAGCTCATTTAAAGACAGGCTCAGCATATTACGCTCCTTCAGCAAGTGCTGTTGAGATGGCAGAGGCTATTTTAAAGGATCAAAACAGAATTCTACCTTGTGCTGCTTACCTTCAAGGTGAGTATGGCTATAAAGATCTTTTTGTGGGTGTTTTATGCCAATTAGGTGGAAATGGAATGGAGAAAGTGATCGAAATTAGCTTGAATGAAGAAGAAAAAGCTGGTCTAGAGAACTCTGTAAACGCAGTTAGAGGTCTAATGGCAGACCTAGAGAAATTGGAGTACTAATGAATATTCATGAATATCAAGCAAAACAAGTTTTCAAGTCATATAAAATGCCAGTTCTTGATGGCGTAATGGTGACTTCAGTTGATGAAGTTCCTGCAGCGTTGAAGAAATTGGATACAAAAATTTGGGTGGTCAAGGCTCAAATCCATGCTGGTGGTAGAGGTAAAGCGGGCGGAGTTAAGCTTGCAAAAACTGAAGCTGAAGTGGCTCCACTGGTAAAAGAACTTTTAGGTAAAACTTTAGTGACTCACCAAACGGGTCCTGAAGGAAAAGAAGTTCAAAGAGTTTACATCGAATCAGGCTGTAACATTAAGAGTGAGTACTACATTGCATGTGTTGTAGACCGTGCAACAAGCTCTGTTTCATTCATGGGAAGTTCTGAAGGTGGAATGGACATTGAAGAGGTTGCAGAGAACACCCCTGAAAAGATTGTTACAACTCAAGTAGATCCTGGAACTGGCCTGACAGCTTTTCAAGCTAGAGATTTAGCTTTTGATATGGGCTTTGAAGGTAAAGTTGCTATTAAAGCATCATCAGTTTTCATGAAGCTTTATCAAATGTTTGTAGATAAAGATGCTGAGATGATTGAGGTAAACCCTTTAGTTGAAACTGCTGAAGGTGATGTGATGGTTTTAGATGCTAAGGTGAGCTTTGATTCAAACGCTCTTTACAGACATCCTGACATGATGGAGCTTAGAGACATTACAGAGGAAGATCCTGCTGAAGTTGAAGCTCAAAAATATGACCTTGCATTCATTAAGCTTGATGGAAACATCGGTTGCTTAGTAAACGGAGCGGGTCTTGCAATGTCTACAATGGACATCATCAAGCTTCACGGTGAGAACCCTGCAAACTTTTTAGATGTAGGTGGTGGAGCAAATAAAGAAAAAGTGACAGAAGCTTTTAAGATTATTTTAAAAGACCCAGCTGTTAAAGCGATTCTTGTTAATATTTTTGGTGGAATCATGAAATGTGATGTTATTGCTGAAGGTGTTATCGCAGCCTCTAAAGAGGTGGGTTTAGAAGTTCCTTTAGTTGTAAGACTTGCAGGAACTAACGTTGAAAAAGGTAAAGAGATTTTAGCAAACAGTGGTTTAAACATCATTCCGGCTACAAATCTTCAGGATGCAGCTTTAAAAGTTGTAGAAGCAGTAAAAGGAGCTCAGTAATGTCAATTTTAGTAGGAAAAGACACAAAAGTA
>JBOEFV010000088.1:0-5475 GCA_050633065.1 Bdellovibrionales bacterium | reverse complement strand
AAAATCCCTTTAAGTCATGAAGTAAGAGGACAGAACACAGCCCTTGGAAGCCTTGCAAACTGCTCTGGTGGCTATACTCCTTGGGGAACGATTCTTACTTGTGAAGAGAATTACAGTCATTTCTATGGTGAAGTTCACTATACCAAGTCAGGAAATAGAAAAGTTAAAAAAGACAAAAGAGATTTTGGCTGGAGTGCTTTAGACGCTCAACCTCCTGAGCACTATGGCTGGGTTGTTGAAGTGGATCCAAGAACTAAAACTTCTGAAAAAATTATCCCTCTTGGCCGTTTTGCTCATGAATGTGCTACGGTTGCAATTACAAAAGATGGTTTTCCCGTTGTCTACACAGGCGACGACTCTAAAAACGAATGCCTTTATAAGTTTGTCTCTTCAAAGAAAGACTCTTTAAAAGAAGGAACTTTATACGTTGCAAATTTTGAATCAAAAAAATGGATTTCTTTAGATATTGATTCTGATCCAAGGTTAAAAGAGCGTTTTAAAGATCAGGTAGATCTTCTTACAAGAACAAGAGAAGCCGCTCACTTAGTTGGAGGCACTCCCCTTGATCGTCCAGAAGATATTGAAATTGACCCGGTTTCTGGCGATGTCTTTGTGACTCTTACAAACAACAAGCCCAAAGGAAACCTTCACGGCTCTATTTTAAAAATCTCTGAACGCAAAAAAGACAGTTTAAAGTTTCACCATAAAACGTTTAGAGCTGGCGGGTCTGAGTCTGGCTTTTCATGCCCTGATAATATGGTGTTTGATCAAAACGGAAACCTTTGGATGACAAGTGACATCTCTGGCGGAAGCATTGGGAAACCAGACTATAAACCTTTTGGACATAACGGCCTTTTTGTTATTCCACGTCGTGGTAAACAAGCAGGGGAAGTTATTAAAGTTGCTTCAGCTCCGACTGACGCTGAATTTACAGGGCCTTTCTTCTCCCCTGATGAGAAAACTCTTTTTCTATCCGTTCAACACCCCGGGGAAAAAACTAAAGAGGTCGGCCGCTACACTAGCAATTGGCCCTCTGGTAAAAAAGGTAAAAAGCCTTTGTCCGCTGTAATTACAATCACAGGTCCTTTACTCGAACAACTAACAAGTCAGGCTTAAATAATGGAGCGAGGGCTTGGATTTACAGGGGTATTTGTCTTCTTAGGAATACTCTTTCTCCTATCTGAAAGCAGAAAGGACATCAACTGGCGCCTGGTTATATCAGGCATTCTTTTTCAGTTTTCACTAGCCCTTATCATTTTAGGAGTTCCCGCTGCAAATATTCCCGGCCTTGGAAGTTTAGTTTTTGAGTACGCCAACGCTGCTATTTTAAAAATTCTTCAGTTTACTGATTACGGAAGTGCTTTTTTGTTTGGCCCCTTAGTTGATGTTGATAAGTTTGGCTTTATCATTGCCCTTAAAGTACTCCCAACAATTGTTTTTTTCTCAAGCTTAATGGCGCTCTTGTATCACTTAAGAATTTTACCTATTATTGTCTATGGTTTTTCTGTTGTCTTTACAAAACTTCTTAAAATTAGTGGAGCAGAGTCTTTAGCGGCTAGCGCCAATATTTTTGTGGGTCAAACTGAAGCCCCTTTAATTGTTAAACCTTTTTTAAAGAACATGACTCGCTCTGAAATCTTCTGCCTTATGGTTGGGGGAATGGCGACTGTTGCAGGAGCCGTAATGGCTGCTTACGTTGGCCTTTTAAAAGATGCTATCCCTACCATTGGAGGCCATTTACTCACAGCTAGTATTTTATCAGCTCCAGCTTCTTTTATCTGCGCTAAAATATTAATTCCTGAGACTCAAACTCCTGAAACTGCTGGCGGGGTCCCTTCTCACTTTTTAAAGTCTGAATACTCAAACTTTATTGATGCTTGCTCTAAAGGAACCACTGAGGGTTTAAAACTAGCTTTAAATGTTGGAGCAATGCTTTTATCTTTTATCGCTTTAATGGCGTTTTTTGACTTTTCTTTATCTATGGTAGCGGAAAAAGTTTTCTGGTTTAGCGCCTGGGGAGAAGGTTTAGTTCATCCAAGCCTTTATACTGATGGAGAGCCTCTACTCACCTTCTCAGTTGTTTTTTCGTGGATCTTTTATCCTTTTAGTCTTCTTTTAGGTATACCTTTTCAAGATGCGTGGCTCTCAGCCTCACTTCTAGCTAAGAAACTCATCTTAAATGAATTTGTAGCCTATGTGGATCTTAGCAAAGTTTTAGATGTTTTGTCTGAGCGCTCAGTGCTTATTCTTTCTTACGCTCTTTGTGGCTTTGCAAACTTTAGCTCCATAGGAATTCAAATAGGTGGAATTGGAGCTCTTGCGCCAAATAGAGCTGAAGAACTTGCTAAAATGGGTTTAAAAGCTGTTCTAGCTGGTACTTTTGCAGCTTATATTACAGCGTGCATCGCTGGCATATTACTTTAATTAATAGGTTATCAACTTAAGCCGTAGGGTCTTCAAAAGTTCCAGACATCATCTGAGCTACAAACTTACCACCCTCAACCTTTTGAATAGCAATCTTTATAACCGCTGTTATAGGAACAGCTAAAAAAGCACCCACAATACCCCAGATCATACCCCAAAACATCAACGACATAAGAACAACGACAGGGTGTATGTTTAAACTCTGGCCCATTGCTTTTGGCTCTAGAATGTTTCCAATCACAAACTGAACTACACCGGGTAACACTAAAACTAAAACTATTGGCATTGCTGAATCAAACTGAAAGAATGCCACAGGAAGTGGAAGGATAGTTGCAAAGAATGAACCCACTGTAGGAATAAAGTTAAGTATAAAAACTAAAAACGCAAAAACAAAGGCTAAGTCTAAATCTAGGGCTGTTAAAATCACAAAAACAATAGCTGATGTAATTGAAGAAGTTAAAAGCTTGATTGCTAAATACTTTCTGATCTGTGCGTTAACCTCAAAACCTAAACCACTTTTCTTTTCAGCTCCAGGTTTAACCTTTGACCCTCCTGTAAATAAGAATATTAAGAAGATAAAAACTAGAAGAGTTTTTGACACAAGGTTTAGCACACTTGCACCCGCCCCCTTAGCTAACTCAGCAAACGGAAGATTTTTAAGCATTCCTGAAAAATCAAAACTCTCTAAAGGAAGTCCTCTTCCTATTAAAAACTGCTGAATAGTGTCTGTGAAGAAAATAGCTTTTGCTTCATAAGCTCTATACCCCATAGCAAACTCTTGAAAAGCAGAGAACAAAACAACAAAGACAAACGTTAAGAGCATGGCAACAACAGCAAAAGTAGAGACTAGTGCTAACCACTCTGGAAACCTAAGCTTTTGAATAAAGAAAGTTCTAATTGGTGAGAGGATAAAGTACAAAAACAAACTCAAAACAAAAGGGATCATAATGCTTTTTGTAACTGAAAGAGCAAATGCTATACCTATAACAGCTAAGATAGCTAAGCTTGCTGACTGAATACCAGCACCCGTGATCCAATACTTACTCTTCGCTATTTTCACTTCAGACATCCACACACCTCGTTCTTTGTTCTAATGTAGCACCTTATAATGGGCTATTGGAGCTTCAAACATGTAATTTTTACAGAGACTAGACCCCTTTTGAAACCACATCTTAAATTAACAAAAAGATAAACAATTTCATATAGATACAAGACTGCGCAGTCAATAACCTTAAATTCACTAACAGCTCAAAGTAAAGTGTTCAAGAGCAGCTTAACCAATTCCTAATTAACTTGTCCTTTATAAGCCTTTGCAGTTATACCTTTATTTCCCCCTAGCGGCCTGGTCCCCCCCTTTTTTTTCCAGGTCGCTTTTTTTTACTCTTTCTTAATAAAATTTATAGTTTAAAAAATATGCACATTTTTTACTCTTCTGGACAACCCAATCCAACGATGCAACAAACTAGGTATGATAAGAAAAAATAATCGAGAAAATTTCTCCATGCGTCCTGTAAGTTTTGAAATGGACCCCACTGAATATGCTGAAGGAAGCTGTATTGTTTCTTTTGGAAAAACAAGAGTACTTTGTACCGCTACTGTTGAAGACAGAATTCCTAAGTGGTTACAAGGTGGCGATGAAGGATGGGTGACTGCAGAGTATGCTATGTTGCCTCGTGCAACACACACAAGAATTAGAAGAGACAAAGCTTTTTCAGGTGGAAGATCACAAGAGATCTCAAGACTTGTTGGAAGGTCTCTTAGAGCGTGTGTTAATATGAAAGCTATTCCTGAAAAATCTATTATTGTTTNNCATTGTGATGTTTTACAAGCTGATGGCGGAACAAGAACAGCTTCTATCACTGGTGGCTTTGTTGCCTTAGCTAGAGCTTTTGAGTTTTTAAAGTCTCAAGACCAAATCAAAGAAAACCCATTGATGTTTCAAGTGGCCGGTCTTTCTTCAGGCTTTGTAAACGGAGAACTTCTTGTTGATTTAGATTATGAAGAAGACTCAAGCTGTGATTCAGATGTGAACTTTGTAATGACAAACAAACAACAACTTATTGAAATTCAAGGAACTGCTGAAAAAGCTCCTTTTGATTCTACTCAATTAGCAAACCTTATTGAGAACACACAAAAAGCTTCTCAAGTTTTATTTGAAGCTCAAAGACAAGCTTTAGGATGGGAGACTCTCCTTGCCTAGCCAACCATCTACTATATGGATCGCTTCTTTTAATAAAGGAAAGCTTAAAGAATTTGAAAGTCTTTTTAGAAATACTGATTTCACTATTAAATCAGCTAAAGAAATAGAATTTTATAAAGCCCCTGAAGAAACCGGCCAAACTTTTTTAGAAAACGCCACTTTAAAAGCAAACTCATTTCGTCCGTTTGCAAAAGATGAGGACTGGGTTGTCGCTGAAGACTCTGGAATTCAAGTAACTGCTTTAAACAACCTTCCAGGAGTTCACTCCGCAAGGTATGCCGGACCTACAGCAATTGACCGTCAAAACAACGACAAACTTTATAAAATGTTAGCTTTTAAAAAAACTGCTGATCGAAGCGCTCGCTATTTTTGTCAAATTGTTGCTCTTGGACCAAATGGTGAAAAAATTGAAATCGCTGGTGAATGCAAAGGCGAAATAGCTCTACTTCCATCAAATGCTAAAGGTGGCTTTGGCTATGACCCTCTTTTCATCCCTGAAGGCATGACAAAGACTATGGCAGAACTCACGCCAAGAGAAAAGAATGCTATTTCTCACAGAGGAAAAGCAACCAGAGAACTTTTAGAAAAACTCACTCAATAGTTTAATATGAAACTTTTCATACCCTGTATTGTTATACTGGGTATGAACAACAAAAATACCACCGTACTTAAAAACTACCTCGTATCTTTTTTCATAGGGTTTCCTTTAACAATTTGCATAATGCTTATACCAAAATCTGAGGGCAATAAGCCCCTTGCATTCATAGGGCTGCTCCTAAATAGCCTTCTTCCCGCTCTACTCACTTTTTATTTTATGTCTTCTTCATTTTCCAGAGATCACTCTCTAGGAA
>JBOEFV010000087.1:0-952 GCA_050633065.1 Bdellovibrionales bacterium | reverse complement strand
GCATAAGTCCCTTCAGCTGCTTTACCAAAAAGAGTGTTTCTTGTAACAACTAGAGCACCCTTAGATTCTCTAATCGTTTTTCTTAATTCAACTGCTTGATTAGCTTCCATACCAATTACATTAGTAAGAAACATAGCTCTTGAATTAGTGATTTTCTCTTTGAGGTCTTTAATTACAGCTTCTTTGTCTGCACGTGTAATCATTAATTTCCTCCTAATTACTGTTTATATTGGAGGGGGATTTGGGCAGGGCTTATTCACTTCCAAGTGAGCCGGCTTTCATCAACCCCAACTTAACTATTTTATATTAACCTAAAGCTGATACATCATTTGCATCAAGCTTAACACCTGAACCCATTGATGTACTAATTGTTACTGATTTAATATATGTACCTTTAGAACTTGCTGGCTTCGCTCTAACAATCGCAGAAGCAATTGACTTAAAGTTCTCCATCAAGTCCGCATCAGAAAATGATTTTTTTCCAAATGGTACATGGATAATACCTGTTTTTTCAGTTCTATATTCAACCTTACCAGCTTTTTGTTCTTTTACAGCTTTTTCAACATCAGTAGTTACTGTTCCTAATTTAGGGTTAGGCATTAGACGGCTTGGCCCTAAAATTCTAGCAACTCTACCAATCTTACCCATCATATCAGGTGTAGCAATAACTCTATCGAACTCCATCCAACCACCTTGGATTTTCTGAATGATATCATCGCCACCAACAAGATCAGCTCCAGCAGCTTCTGCCTTAGCAATGTTCTCACCAGATGTAATAACAACAACATTTACTTTTTTACCAGTTCCAGCAGGCATTACGATTGCACCTCTAATCATTTGATCAGCATGTCTTGGATCAACACCAAGTCTAAATGCTACATCTAGAGTTTCATCGAATTTTGCAAAACTAGCATCTTTTGCTAATGCAATACCTTCAACAACTGTATATAAT
>JBOEFV010000086.1:0-1293 GCA_050633065.1 Bdellovibrionales bacterium | reverse complement strand
CAGTTATGCCACGTCGTAGCTTTAGCGGAGACGGGCTAACTCAATCATTCCACCGCCTGCGCCTCTAACGCTTCTAACCGCTCCAAAATCGCCTCATTTTGTGCCTCCAACGCATCAACATCACTGCGCAACGCATCATTTTCCGCCTCAAGAACACCAACTCGGTCAAATATCTCGCCAATTTTAGCAAGCACATCATCAAGCAACGCCTTAACATCCTGTATCGCCTTNNTACGTCTTAGTCTTCATCTCATCATCTTGCTCAACAATAAGATCAGGAAGAACCTTCTCGATCTCTTGCGCAATAAATCCATACTGCGTCCCTTCCGTCACCGCATCTGTTGGATTATTCCAAAGATAGCTAACCGGACGGAGGCTCATCACAGTATCAAGCCCAAATCCATCCATCGGCTCAACACTGTTCTTCAAACGTTTATCCGATACCGCCACATCAACATAATTCTTCGTCGCCGCATGGGTCGATGCCGTAGGCTCACTCAAACCGGTAATCTTCGTTGTCCCCCCAGCATTAGCAACAACAATATTCCCGCCGAATGGCTGTAATATTAAATTAGCGGCAACACCGTTATCCACAACCTGAATCTCATTGGGGTCAATGCGCATCTTATACCCCGTCGCATTCGCCGCATCTTCCTGAATAACAATCCCCCCCTGCCCATCAGTATTCAGCGCCGATATATCCGTATACCCCGTAATCGTTAGCGTACCATCAGTATCCGCATCACCAATCCCGATTTTCCCATCAGTATCGACCCGCATTTTCTCCGTTACACTCCCTGCATTCATAGTCAAAAATGCTAAATACCCATTCTCGGAACCATCTGTATCATCTACAACATATCCATGCACTTGTGCATATGAGGTTTCCTCTGCTGCATCATTTTTCCCTTTAAAATTCAAACGCCCGAGCTCTGTATCCGCCGCAGGCGTTGCAATTGAATTGTAGAGCTTCAAAGAAGGTTGCGATGATGTATTTTCAAGTGTAAGCGTTGATTCTGTCGCACTCGAAAGATGCAACATCGAATCCGGAGCATCCGTCCCGATCCCGACATTACCGCCAGCATCAATCCGCATCCGCTCTAAATCATACGTATCAAAAGCCAACACAACATTACCATGCCCACCGTCTCTCAGCCCGCGAACACGTGCCGGTTTATTCGTCGCACCAACCTTAGTGAACACAATATCCCCATAGCTTCCCCCCACAACTACATTATTCGTACCAGCAAGTTCAAGAACAGCCGTCACAGCGCCCCCTGAGGAAGACAGCGC
>JBOEFV010000085.1:0-1596 GCA_050633065.1 Bdellovibrionales bacterium | reverse complement strand
TTACTCAAGCGCTCTATTACTCACACCTGGGGGGCGAGGCCTTGGCACTGGAGAGGTTCTAGGAGCCAATGAGCATGTTGGGTACACTAAGCATCTTCCCTCTCTTCGCTCACATATTTTGTAAAAATTGTGCGCTAAGTTTTCACTAGATATTCTATTTTCTTCTGGAGTTACTGCCGTTTCACCGCTTCTAGACCGCTCTTTACAAGTTTTAAGCCATGGCGGCGTATTTGTAGTTTTCTCAACATAGTAGGCTGCAAAAAACTCATCCTCATACTTTAGTGATTCTAAGGACGACCTCCTGCAGCTTCTCAAAGCATTCTTATCATTTGGGTAATACTGATTAAACTGACTAGAGTTTTCATCTAAAACGATACTTGTTTTAGCAACACTATTACTGTTGTTAGCGTCTACTTGGTTTTCACTCGTCCATGAAAATTGAGCTCGTTCATAAACCACGTCACAGGCGTTACTTGGATGGGACGGACTTAGCACTCTAGATAAAACAACTCTATTTACCAGAACCTGCTCTTCAAACGTCTGCCCTCTAGCTTCGTGAAAACAGTTACATACTAAACACTGATACTTTGACCTTCTTTGCGGGTTGCCACAGTTAATAGTGTCTGGGACATCTTGTTCTCTAATTGTGGTTCCTCTAACTTCCTCATCTGTAAATTGTGTTATTTCTCCTTTGTCATACAACCGGTAACCACCATTTTCTTCCACAACTAACCCATCATATTCAACGCCGTTTAAATAATAAACATTAGAATCACCATGTATTCCACCGGCTGTTTGCGCACATCTTTTTAAAGTACCTCTAGAAATAGTTGTTTCAACACAATCACTCTCTATTATACGAGTAACACTTCCACCTTGGTTAGATAGAGCCGCCCCTTGTTGTCTATCAAGTATTCTTTGCCTAAGTGCTTCTTGCTCCCTTGCTTCTCGAGCAGCTCTTAAGGCTTCTAGCTCTCCCTCTTCATATGTAATTGTTGTTGTTCCATCAGGGTTCACAACTCTTGTTTCAGCACTCACTATTTGTGAAAAAATAATAACGCCTACAAAATATAGAATTAGCTTCATTAGCTCTCTCCTTTACAATCAGGGCTGTTCAAACAAACATTCTCTCTTGGCTCACACACTCTATAAAAACTATGAGCTAAATCTCTTTTACCAATCTTATTATCTTTATTTGTGATCTTTATCTTTTTCTTTCTTGAGCGGCTTTGACATTTATTAAGCCAGTTTGGTGTCTTTATTCTTTTAGACACATAGTATGATGCAAAAAACTCACTGTCATATTTAAAAGCTTCTCTTGAGGAGGCCACACAGCTTCTAAAGGCTTGCTTATCAAGTTTTTTTAAGTCTTTAGACTTTTCACCCATCATAAGATTTTGATTTTTTTTATTTGAGCGGACCCTCTGATTTTTAAAATCAATCGTCCAAGAAAACTGACTTTTTTGATGAACTACACCACATACATTATTTGGGTGAGCCGGACTTAATACTCTAGAAAGCACAGCTCTATTTACCATAACTTGCTCATCAAAATTCTGCCCTCTAGCTTCAAAAAAACAATTACACACCATACAC
>JBOEFV010000084.1:0-2161 GCA_050633065.1 Bdellovibrionales bacterium | reverse complement strand
GTTAGCTCAGTTGGTAGAGCAAGGGACTGAAAATCCCTGTGTCCGTGGTTCGAATCCGCGACGGGGCACCAACTTTTAGAATCGGTTAAAAAGCCACTTTTCGGAGTGGCTTTTTTTATTTTATCAATTGGTTACGTAGTTCGAGTATTTCGGTCCGTACCGGAGACATAGTTTACATTTTATACCGAGGACATGGTTTACACTTTTTCCATGCTAAATGGATCCGTGATTGGCTCCACCTTACTACTCTTATCGTCAAAATATCCTAAATCATAATCTAAAAAACTTGCTACCCAAATCCCATCTTCCATTTCCTTAATTCCGACCTCTACTCCTGCAAAAGCTTTGCTTAGCGATACCTTTAAGCCCTTTGTGCAAATTCTTCCACACTGACTTACTGTTACTGTCTGGTCATGGAACGGATAATAAAGGGTCTCGAAACTTGATGGTGGAAGAACTTCCAAAACATGGATCTAGACGATCACGCAAATACTGATTTTCAGTTTCTGTAGACTGATATCGCACAACATTCATTCAATTTCAATGGCTTCAAAGGATTTGAAGTATAGAAATCTTACGCTGACTCTTGAGTCGGCATGGATACCTACGCCTAAAACGAACCTTTGGCCTCGTGAGGGCCCTCCAGCACTTGCCCTAACTACAGCTGTAGAGAGCTCGGAGCCGATAGTTTTCAAAGTTTTGAAAACCATAGGCACAGCGCTGAAGGAGTTTACATTTACGATTGATTCCTTCAATCCGAGCATTGGTGAGACTTGTTTTAAAGTAGCGCAATATTTCGTCTCTCCATCTCATGAGAGTACGTCTTAACTTTTGTATTTCCTTTATTTTAGAAGCAGCCATGTCATCAGTAATTTTAGTAAGTATTTTTGAAGCTTGTTTAAATCCTTTTATATTATAAAAGTTAGTGATTCTTTCTTTGAAGCGATAAACCTCATTAACATTAGAGTTCTCTTTGCAAAATCTTGTAACAGCTCTTTTTTGGTAGGGCTTCAAGCGTTTTCTATTTTTTAATAAAAGATGCCGTATTGGATTACTTCTTTTGTCACCAGTTGCTTCTTTTCTATACTTTCTTATTGCTGGATGAATAAGTCTTATCACGTGAAACTTATCAACAGTAATCTTTGCATTTGGAAAGTAATCAAGTGCAAATGATTTGAATGTTGGACTCATATAGATGACTACATTCTCTACTTTTTCTTTACCTGGAATATGTTCGATTGCTTTTTTCATATCGTCATAGTCCCTACTCGGAGCCATTTCTCGTAGTTTCTTGCGATTGTTATCTACAAAGCAAGTTACAAAGTCTTTTCTGTTATGTTTTTTATTTCTACCAAAAGCATGCTCATCTATGAGAACTGTTGTAGACCAAGGAGTATTTCTAGTCTTACGTAATTCAAGCTCAAGTCTTTGGTTTACTGTTTTTGTAACTAAAGTTGTAGAGCATCTTAGAACACTGGCAACGCCAGTTGCGCTTTTAAAGTTTTGAAATTTGAAAAGTATTTCCCCGCGATACTTTTCAGTTGTACGAAATCCTTGCTTTATGCCATCGATACTTTCGGTGAATACTGATTTACAGCTAGGGCAACGAAATCTTCGCTTTGTAATGATCAGTTTAATGTTTTTATTAAATAGTTTAGCATCCTTTATTGTAACGATTCTTTTGTCATGAACTGTGAATGATTTTGTGGGACATTTTCGGCAAACTTCCCATTTAGTTTTTTTTATACAATGAAGCTTAAAGGTTTTATTTGAGACTTTATCAAATTTAATAAGTTTTAAGTCTGGTAAAATAAAGCGATTTACGAGATGATTTTCAGGAGACATGAGTGGCCTTTGGTTAGTAAAAGTTAACGTAGTAATTAAATTTTACTGAAAATTGGCACTCATGTTTTATATCTAGGTAATTTTCTCAAGAAGCGGTGCGCACACCATTAAGTTCGGACACCCGTAATATCTTGTATGATTTTCACGTACTCTAGTGTTTTATCATGGGCTTGCTATAGTCGGTTGTTAACAACATTTTAAAGGTTATATAAATGAAAAATATTTTATTAGTAGCAATTATTCTTTCTTAGCTCATTTTCTTTTGCTCAGTCATCTCTTGAGATACTTTGTAACTATACTTTTGATGACCGTATAG
>JBOEFV010000083.1:0-6867 GCA_050633065.1 Bdellovibrionales bacterium | reverse complement strand
TGTTCTTAAGCAAAGTTTTCCAGCCCATTTACTTTCAGTAAGGCTTTCGTATGTTGATAAGTCTTCTGGGTTGACCGTATTCTTGTTATAAACAATCGTTCTTGGGCGAATTGCAATTGATGTCCACAAAGCTTCTGGATGCCTCATAGACTCCGCCACAACCTCTTTAGGAACTTCAGTCACCATAGGCTGAAACATTCCCTCAGCTGATAACTCATTAAGATAAACCATATCTTTAACAAAGATTACATCAGCAGGCGTGAGCTCACCCTCAGTTTTAAGCCTTTTAATCATGTCCGTATACTTCATAGTAAGAACATTAACCTGAATTCCTGTACTTGCTTCGTACTGTTCTACAACTGGGCCTAAAAGCTCCATTGATCTATCTGTATAAATATTTAAATCTGCACTTGCTGCATTAACCAATACTAATGATGTTAATAAAACCACTAAAGACTTCATTGTTTCCCTCCTTTATATTGAAAACCTTTATCGATTAGCAGTAGTTTCTCTGATGCACAAAAAAAAGAGCCTTTTTACATAAAAAGACCCTTTGTTGAATTCTATTCAATTATTAAATGAAATTTAGTTGATAAACCCTATTTGAACTGCATCACAAGGCTTTTGTAATGCTCTCCTCTTTCACGGTAATCATCAAAAACATCAAAGCTTGAAGCTCCTGGTGAAAGCAGAACTGTATCGTTAATACGACTCTTTGAGTAAGCTACATGAATAGCTTCATCAAATGTACCAATTAAGAAAGTCTCAGCATAATCCCCTACATCACGGTTTATACGTTCTTTAGCCTCTCCAACAAGAATAAGAGTTTTTACTTTCTTTCTAATTTCATCTCTAAGTGGTGTGTAGTTAAGTGCTGTATCTTTACCACCCATTACTAAAATTACATTTTCATCAAATGATTTTAACGCTCTAATTACAGCATGAACATTCGTTGCTTTAGAATCATTGTAGAAAGAAACTCCACCAACTCGGCGAACATACTCAATTCGATGCTCAAGACCTGTGTAAGTATCAATAACCTTTTGGATCGCATCGTGTGTTGCGCCCTGCTCACGTGAAACTAAAATAGCAGCCATTACATTTTCAATTGCATGCTGACCTTTCATTTTAATTTTTGCTACAGAAAAGACTTCAATGTCTGGGCCTGTTCTCACTTTAACTTCATCACGAATGTTCACAGCGCCACCGATATTCATAATTTGTGGCTCTAATGAAGGCTTTCTTGAAAAGTAAAAGATTCTACCACGTTGAACCGCAGGATCTCTTGCAAGCTCTACAACTGCGTTATCATCAGCGTTTAATACACTTGTTGTGCCCTGGTTTGTGTTTAAAAAGATTTTTCTTTTTGCGTTAACATACTCTTCCATTGTTTTATGACGGTCTAAATGGTTTTCAGCCAAGTTCATAAACACAATATTTTTAGGATTAAAGTTTACAACATGCTCAAGCATAAAACTTGAAACCTCTAAAACAACTACATCTGTTTCTTCTTCCATCATAAGAAGTTCACTTACAGGCTTACCGTAGTTACCACCAACCCAAACTTTCTTACCAGACTCTCTAAGCATTTCTGTAATTAAAGACACTGTTGTTGTTTTTCCGTTTGTACCTGTTAAGGCAATCATCGGCTTTGTAATAAACTGAGTCATAAACTCAAACTCACCAGTTACATGAACTCCATTTTGCCTTGCGTATTCAAAAATCTTTAACTGTGATGAAATACCAGGGCTTAGCATGATAATGTCTTGCTCTAAAAACAACTTTGGTGAATGTCCACCAAGATCATAATCAACATTAACATCAGCCATAAGCTCTAGATAATCAGCTAGCTCTGCTTTTGATTTGTGGTCACTAATAATAACCTTTGCACCTTTTGAGGCTAGAAATTTTGAGGCTGCAACACCTGTTCTTCCTAACCCTACGATAAGTATCTTCTTATCTTTTAAATCTTCTACTTTCTCAATAATCATTTGAGCTCCTACCTTAGTTTTAATGTCGCTATACTTAAAATTGCTAATAAAATGGATACAATCCAAAACCTAACTATAATTTTTGATTCCTCATGACCCTTAAGTTCAAAGTGATGATGAATCGGAGCCATTTTAAAGACCCTTTTACCTGTTAATTTGAATGAAGCCACTTGAGTGATCACCGATAAGGCCTCCACCACAAATACCCCACCTAGTAAAACCATTAAAATTTCATTCTTTGTTAACACAGCCATTGTTCCTAAAAAGCCACCAAGGCTTAAACTTCCAATATCTCCCATAAAAACTTGAGCCGGATAGGAGTTAAACCATAAAAACGCCATCCCTGATGCAACAACAGCTGCGCATACTGGAACCAGCTCACTCCCGCCTGGAACAGCCGGGATCATCAAATAATCTGCAATTGCCATATGCCCTGCTGCATAAGAAAAAACCATAAAAGCACAACTTGCCACCATCACAGGAACAATAGCTAAACCATCAAGGCCATCTGTAAGGTTCACAGCGTTTGCCGTTCCCACAACAACTACACACGCAAAAGGAATGTAGAACCAACCAAGATCTAAACTTAAGTTCTTAAAAAACGGAAAGTATAAAGTCCCATCCATTGCACCTGTAGAAAACAAGTACAAGACAGCAAATCCTACCACTGTAAATTCAGCAAGAAGTCTAATTTTGCCAGGAAGTCCTTTAGGGTTTTTCTTAACCACCTTTAATCTGTCATCTAAGAAGCCAACCAGCCCAAATAAGAATGTCACACCCAGAGCTACTTGAACTAAAGGGTTTAAAAGGTCCATCCAAAGAATCGCAGGAGCAAAAACTCCAGTAAGGATAAGTTTTCCACCCATTGTAGGTGTTCCGTTCTTCTTTAAGTGTGACTCTGGCCCATCATCTCTTACAGCCTGGCCTATTTGTTTTTTAATCAAACCTCTAATAAACGCAGGCCCCCAAAGCCAACAGATTAAAAAAGATGAGAAAAACGTTACGAATGTTCTAAATGAAATATATCTAAAGACATTCAAGCCCGAAAAGTCTGATGAAAGCTCGATTAAAAATTTATAAAGCACTAAATTCTCCAAAAAGATGATTTAGTTGTAATAAAAAAAGCCTTTACAAACCTAGAACATTAAAAAAACGTTCTAACTTCATTCCTCTTGAGCCCTTCAGAACAACTATATCTTTAGGGTCTAACACATTTTGAATATCAATTGCAAGAGAATCATTGTAAGTATTTGAAATAACTAGGTTTTTTCTGAATTTTGATGACTCAACACCTTCTTTAAAGTGCTTAAAAGATGGGCCTATAAATAAAATTGAATCAACCTTAAGCAAACCCGCTTTTCTCCCAAGCTTCTTATGCATCTTCACCGTCTCATCTCCAAGCTCAAGCATCTCGCCTAAAATAAGGTGAACCCTCTTACCTGATTTTATTAAAGGCTCTACTCCTGAAAACAAAGCCTCCATACTCTGCATATTAGAGTTGTAACCATCAAACAAAACCTTACCACCTGAAGAACTCTTTAAAATTTGAGATCTCCCCCAAGGGGTCTCAATGTCTTTAGCTTTTGACACTAAGTCATTCACATCAACTCCTAAAGAAACTCCTACCGCTAAAGCTGTCATAACATTATATGCATTGTGCTCTCCAAAAACCGCACAGGTGAAATCAACAGGCCTGTCTTGAACTCTTCCACTTAAATGAAGTTCATCAATATCTACCTGAATAGGTTTTAAGCAAATGTCTGCACCAGAGTCCTTTGTTGAAAAACTTATTTTTTTTCCTTTAAAGCTTTCATACATTTGCAAAGTCCACTTGTTGTCTAAGTTAAAAATTGCTGTCTCAAGGTTCTTTGATCTATAAATTTCGCTTTTTTCTAAAGCAACGTTATCAACTGTACCAAAACCTTCTAGGTGAGACGGCCCTACCGTTGTAACAACCGCTATATGTGGCTCCACTAAGCCTGTAAGCTCTTTAATCTCACCTTTTGCATTAGTCCCTATTTCAGAAACTAAAACTTGATCACCCTCTTTTAATAACGTTTGTGTTATAGGAACCCCAATTTCATTGTTAAAACTTTTTGGAGAGAATGAAACTTTAAAAAAATGCTCTAAGATCTGTGCTGTAAAAAATTTAGAAGTTGTTTTTCCATTAGAGCCCGTAATACCTACAACCTTTGGTTTAACAAAGTCTTGCCATGCTTTTGCTAAACCTTGAAAAGACTTTAAGGTGTCTTCAACACAAACAACACTTCCTTTTAAACTTTTATCTGAAACTAAAGCTACAGCAGCTCCTTTATCAAGAGCGTCTTTTGCAAATTTATTGCCGTCAAAATTTTCACCCTTAAGAGCAATAAAAAGAGCACCCTTTTGAACTGTTCTTGTATCAGTTGATACCTCGCTAAATTTTTCTAAATTTAGACCAAGCTTTACATTAAAATGCTTTTCAAAAAACTCTACATTCACCAACAGCTCTCTTGTTTAATTTAATTGTTCTTTATAAACCTTAGCACTTCTTCACGGTCTGAAAAGTATTTTTTTACACCCTTAATCTCTTGAGTCTTTTCATGCCCCTTCCCCGCTATTAAAACATAGCAAGGCTCATTAATTGACATCTTTAAAGCCTTCTCAATAGCTGTTCCCCTATCAAGCTCTACAACAACCTCTTCTTTAAAGCCTTTTAAGATGTCTTCAACTATCAACGTTGGAGATTCAGTTCTTGGATTGTCATTTGTCACAATAGAAAAATCTGCAAGTTTTTCAGATACAGACCCCATTAAAGGCCTCTTACCTTTATCCCTGTCTCCACCACAACCAAAAATAGACACTATCTTCTGCCCTTTAGAAAACTGCTTTAAAGTTTCAAGTGCTTTTTCTAACGAATCTGGAGTGTGGCTGTAATCTACAAAAACCGCAGATTCTTCATTTAAATCAATGCGCTCCATTCTACCTGGGATTTGAACAAAATCTTTAAAAGCCCTTTCATCTGGAAAAAAACTTTCTCCAAAATGTTCACAAAGCATTCCTAAGGCCACTGAAAAATTTGAAACATTATAATCACCAAAAAGCGGAATAACCCCACTTACAACGTCACTACCTTTTGAAAAACTGATATTGGTTCCTTTTGATGTTCTCTCAAGAATTTTAACTTTATACTTATCTCCAATATTAATGCTTTTTGAAGGCCAAGATGTAAGCTCTGATGACCCTTCTGATAAAATAATAAACCCATATTCCTTTAAAGCTTCTGTCGTGATTTTGACTTTTGCCTGAAGGTATTCCTCCATTGTTTTATGATAGTCTAAGTGATCTTGAGAAAAACTTGTAAACGCAGCCCCATCTAAGAACTCAACACTCTGCCTTTTTTGATCAAGTGCATGAGAAGATACCTCACAAACTACAGCCTTCATTCCTTTGTTAAAGTTTTCATGATTAAAGCGGTAAAAGTCCTCTGCTGTCGGAGAAGTCAGGCCTGTTTCTAAATTATTATCTTTAAACCCATTTTTAACAGTTCCGTATAACCCTGTTGGAACATCGTACATCTCAAGCAAACTTTGAAGCATAAACGCCGTTGTTGTCTTACCGTTAGTGCCAGTAATTCCATAAACCTTTAAACTCTCGACAGACTCTTTATAAAAAAGCTTTAAAGAAGAAAAGTAAAGACTTTCAACATTTTCTACAAAAAGCCCCTTATCCTTATGGTCAGAGCATGAATGTACAAAAGCTAAGGCTTCTTCCGATTTTTCAAAATATTCTCTAAACTTAGACTCTGCCCTTGGCAGAAGAAAAAAAACACTGCCCTCTTTAATATTACGAGTGTCTGCAGTGAGGTCTAAAACCTCCTGATTAAAACTAGGGTCTAAAAAAGAAAAAAGCTCACACATTTTCATGGTGAGCTAAGGTTACATTACTTAAGGAGGAAGGTCCTGTCTTGGGGCGCATTGCGCTACAAAAAGGCACCCTGCAGCTTAAATAAAACCATTAATTAAACTTATCTAGTATTAGTTCGTTCTTGAGTGAATTGCGAACTTATTAAATTCACCATACTCATGAAGCTTATTGTAAAGAGTCTTAATCGTTACACCTAAAGCATTAGCAGCCTGAGTCTTATTACCCTCAAAGTGGTTTAAAGCTTTTAGTATGTATCTTCTCTCTAGCTCATGAAGAGTTACAGCTGGATCATAATCATCAATGAAAAGCTTCTCTTCTGGAGTTTTAACAAAATCTGGTAAATCAGGGATTTGAACAACTTCGCTTTCAGACAAGATCTGTAGTCTTTCACAAACGTTTTGAAGTTCTCTAATATTACCCGGCCAATCATACTTTAATAGTACTTCTAAAGCTTCATCTGAAATCTTAAGGCCTCTATTTAAGTATCTGTGAGCACCTGTAGTTAAGAAATAATCTACTAAAGCACCGATGTCTTCTTTTCTCTTCCTAAGAGGAGGAGCATTTACAACGATTGTATTGATTCTATAGTAAAGATCTTCTCTAAAACTTCCTTCTTGAACTTCTTTTTCAAGATCTCTGTTTGTTGCAGACACTAGTCTGATATCTACTTTAATTGGCTCTTTACCACCAACTCTATAGATCTCACCTTCTTGTAAGAATCTTAATAGTTTTGACTGAATTCCTGCTGACAGCTCACCAATTTCATCAAGAAATAATGTTCCACCGTTAGCTACTTCAGCTAAACCAATTTTTTGAGCATAAGCTCCTGTAAAAGCACCTTTTTCATGACCAAAAAGCTCTGACTCTAAAAGAGTTTCTCTTAAAGCACCGCAGTTGATAGCAACAAAAGGCTTATGAGCTCTATTTGATTTTTCATGAATGGCTTGAGCAACAAGTTCTTTACCTGTTC
>JBOEFV010000082.1:0-10915 GCA_050633065.1 Bdellovibrionales bacterium | reverse complement strand
AGTTATTTACTTTGGAGTGATGGTTACAGAAAAAGGACCTAAACTTTTAGAGTACAATGTTCGCTTTGGAGACCCTGAAGCTCAGCTGATTTTCCCACTTGTTGAAAGTGACTGGGGGGAAGTGATTAAGGCTGTGAGTATGGGCCAGGAGTTTAGTTTAAAGCAGTCTGATAAATATGGTTGCGCAGTTGTTATGGCAGCCCCAGGCTATCCTGATTCACCAGAGAAGGGTGGGGAAATCAAAGGGATTGATGGCTTAGAGGATGCAGATCTTTGCCATGCAGGAACGCGTATAGGGCGTAACTGTGGAAAATGGAAAGTAAATGGCGGAAGAGTGCTGAATGTTCTAGGTTTTGGAGATGATCTGAACTCTGCGATTAAAGACTCTTATTCAAAAGTTGAAAAACTGTCCTTTGCAGGGGCTCAGAGTAGATCTGATATAGGCTCAAAGCTTTAAAGAAAATGTCGAAAGCTTTTACTGTCTTAAAGGAGTTGCTCGGAGTCAGGGAGGAAGACCTGGTAAACTATAAGGAGCACTTAGAGGCTTTGGGGTATAGTGGATGTGAGTTTGAACTATCTCAAAAGAAGTATGTCTTTAGAAGAGCAAAACTTACACCTAAAAAGGCGGGGTTTTTTGTTACCTTGTGGAACAGAAATGATCAGGGGGTAACAGTGCCTTTTGGAGTTGATGGGAAATTTGATGAGGTAGTGGTCATGTGCCAAGAGGGAGTTAATAAGGGATTTTTTGTATTCTCTAAAGAGGTGTTGGCAAAGAACAAGGTATTATCAGTTAAGGCAAGCGGTGGAAAGAGGGGTTTTAGGGTTTACCCCTCCTGGTCAAAGATTCAAAGTAAGCAGGCTGCTGTAACACAGAGGTGGCAGTTGAGCTTTTTTTCAAAACTTAATCCTTTTGTGTGAAGACAAATTACGCCCGCTTCATTGTAGCTTTTATAAGGCTTTTGGGTTCTTGTGGGACTGGAAAGCTTTAGGTTGTGGCACCTCCTGTGCTTTAAATGGAGTATGAAAAATAATAAGAAAAATACATTAAAAGCGTTAACTTTAACTCCAGCACTGTTTCTTATGGTCTCTTGCGGCCCCTCGAAGAAGAAAGTGATTAAAGAAGAACAAAGTCCTGTTGAAGTATCAGAAGTTATGCCTGTAAAGCCTGTGGAAAGCATTGAAGCTGTTAAAGCCGTTGTGGCGCCTGCTCCTAAAAATGCGAAGAAGGCTCTGGATGATACGAAAGTTAAAGTTATTCCTGCAGTTGAAAAAGAAGTTACTGCTGAGGTGGTGAAAGAAGCTAAAGAGATAGTTCCTTCATACAGAATTCAGCGTTCATACCTTAAACTTAAAAGAGGTCTTAAGTTTTCTTTTATAAAAGAGGGGGATCAGTTTCTTGGTAAGCCTTGGAGGGCGACTAAGACATTGGTTTCAATTAGATTATCTAATTAAAGATCAAAGTGAAGATTGATGTCTTCTTCTTTAGGCTTTGTAAGGCCTTTCTTTTTAATCTTCTCAATTAAAGTCGTTCTATTAAGTCTTAGTAAAAGAGCGGCTTGATTTTTGTTCCAGCCAGTTCTGTTTAAAGCTTGTAGGATGATTTGGTTCTCAAACTCATTAACCATGGAGTTAAAGTCTACTCCGCCTTCAGGAAAGTTAATTATTCTAGATTGATCTACAGGTTTATTCTTTGAGTACTGCTTAGGTAGGTCATCAGCTTCAATTGTTCCGGTAGACTTAATGATTGTCATACGCTCAATAAGATTTTCAAGCTCTCTTATATTCCCGGGCCAGTTGTGAGCCATTAAGCACTCAAAAGCTTCTTTTGAAACGCCTTCAATACTTCTTCTTTTCTCAAAGTTATACTTGCTGATGAAGTGATGGACTAGAAGAGGAATGTCGGACTTTCTTTCTCTAAGTGCAGGCATTGTAAGTGGAATAACATTTAAACGGTAATAAAGGTCCTCTCTAAAATCTCCAGAGCGAACTAGTTTTTCAAGGTTTTTGTGAGTGGCTGCAAGGATTCGAGTGTTTGTTGAGATTTGATCTTGTCCGCCAACAGGCTCATACATTTTTTCTTGAAGAACCCTTAAAAGCTTCACTTGAAGCCTTGGGCTCATATCCCCAACTTCATCTAAGAACAAGGTTCCGTTTTGAGCCAAGCAAAAGCGCCCTTTTCTATCATCAATGGCTCCTGTGAAGCTCCCTCTTTTGTGTCCAAATAGCTCAGATTCTAAAAGATCTTCAGATAAAGCCCCGCAGTTTACAGCAATGAAGGGCCCTGAGGCTCGTGAAGAGTTTTGGTGAACCATTTTTGCAATCAGTTCTTTTCCTGTTCCACTCTCTCCAGAGATAAGCACAGTTGAATCTGAATCAGAAACTCTTTTAGCAAGCTTAACAATGTTAGAAAGCTCTAAGCTTTTACCAACGATAGTTTGTTCTTTCTCATTTGCTTTAAGGTGTGATTTTAAAGTTTTGTTTTCAGCAACAAGTGATTTGTGCGTAAGTGCGCGATCAACAAGGTTTAAGAAAGGATTTAACTCAAAAGGTTTTGTAACGAACTGAAAAGCACCTTGTTTGGAAGCGTTTACTGCAAGCTCAATAGTACCAAACCCAGTTAGAACAATTGTCTCAGCAGTTGGGTTTGCCTTTTTAATTAGAGGCATTAAGTCAAGACCGTTTCCATCGGGAAGTTTTAAATCAACGATTGCTAAATCAATTTGTAGAGAACTTAAGATAAAAGACTTTGCTTCTTGGAAAAGACCTGAAGTCACAACATGATAGCCTTTAGCTGTTAACTTTCTAAAGAGAACAGAGCGAACAGAAGACTCGTCTTCAACTAGTAGTATGTTCTTTTTGTTCTTCATTGTCTCCCCTGAAAAACCTATGGATATAGGCTTTGACCAACTTATATAGTTTTCAGTTTTATGGCAAAACTGTCAATTTTTAAGATTCTAAATTAGACGTGGGTCCCATTAAGCTTGACTTCCGTAGAGAACTTTAACGTCAGTGTTTGCTCTTGGTTTGAGCTTGTGAACTCTTCAAAAGAGCCTTCAGAGGGGGTTATAGGGATGGGCTCAGCTAGGGGCTTGGTGCTGAGCTGCTTTAAAAAGGCGCCGGAGGGCATCTCTGAACTTAGCATAATCTTTAAGAGGTTGTTTCTTGGTGGGCTCCCGTAGAGGAAGACGGTCTTGGTCTCTCCTAAACTAGACTTATTTAGGCTTTTACTAAGGTGTGCAATAGCCTCTAAGAGCTTAATAGAGAGTGTTGAGTCAGGAGAAAGAATCTTTTGCTCTAGGTAAGGGCCTTCTACAACGTTTAGAATAATCCCCTCAGAGAGAAGATAGGCCTGGGTGAAGATCTTAAGCTGTTCAAAGTACTCTGCTAAGGTACGGGATTCAGGTTGTGAGTCAGACCGTTTTGCTCTAGTGAAGTTTAAGAGTTCACTCACAATATCAATGCACTTATTGGTAGACTTCATTAAGACATCTAAGTCTTGTCTTTCATCTGCAGAAGAAAGGTTCTCATCCTCAGCTAGAAGCTCTAAAAGAATCTTTATACCCCCCAGAGGGTTGTTTAACTCGTGTGCAATGCTCCCTGAGATGATTCCTAGCTCTTCAAGTTTTGTTTTTGTAGCCCTGCCAGACTCTCCAAGAGTAGAGACTTCAAAGTCTCGATAAAAATTTAAGTAGTAGTGCTCGTCATTAATAGGGTCAAAAATTTCTTTAGAGTTCACCTCAAGAGAATCATTTTTTTGATCAACTAAAAAATTTTCTCCAAGCTTACAGCCTTCACAGGGCTTTGTGCGGTCAAAGAACTTTTCATAACAAAGAGAGCTTGTGTTCTCTTTTATTTTTTCGGTGTTAAATTTTCCCCCGTACTCTAAAATTCTAAAGTCTTTTGTTATAAGTGCAGCTTTAAAGGGGAGGGCTTCAAAGGTACTCTCCCATTGTAAGTTTGAGTGTTCAATCTCACTTTCTGTTGCGATTTGTTTTAGCCTTAAAGAAAGAGCATCTGAAATTTTTTGAAGAAGAGGAACCGTACTTTCTTTAATGTATCTCCCTTTTTGAGAGGCAAAAACAACCTTTCCTTGAATTTTTGTATCGTAATCTAAATCAAAAACTTTTGTTTCAAACTGATTTTGAAATTTAATAGTGGGAAGTTCAGTCAAAATATCAGAGGGTGAAACTAAGATGCGGACCCAGTCAATTCTAAATGGCTCTCTTAAAATAGAAGTGATGCGGTCTTCAATTTCACCAACACTCTTTGAATTAAAAATAGACTCTAGACAATTAAGATTAAGACTTTCATTTAAATGAGTGTGCTTGATCCTTTTTTGGTTTCTAAGAAGCTTTTTCTCAGTCTCTAAGAGTTTTTCTAGTTGCTCTTTTTTTTGCTGATAAAGAAAAGTTTTATTATCAGCAACAAGCCGTTTAAGGCTTGAGTTGTGTTCATTTTCACGAAGAGTGTGAATCGCACTAGTTAAGTGTGCATTGCTAAGATCACCAGTGTTGATAATAGCTGTTGGTGAGAATTTATTAAAAACAGGAGCCCAGTGATTTAGGTCAATTGAAGTGTTCTCACTTGCCGGCTTGAGGTAGATGAAGACACAGTTTTTTAAAAGGTCATTGGTAAGTTTTTCCATGAAAACAAGGTTTTCAGGTATGAGGGCTACAAGAATCACCTTGGTGGAGACCTCTTCGTTACTGTCTTTTAAGACTTGAAAGTCTAGATCTGAATCTAGACTAATCTGTGTATCCTTGAGTAAATAAAAGTCAGATTCCATAGGTTAGAGTATACGGTGAATGTTGTAGTATTTTTACCACAAGCGGTGCACATCTTGACCTTGCGCGAGTTGAAATCATAATGGTCCCTATGTGTGGAATAGTTGGATATTTAGGTAATAAAGAAGTTAAGAACGTTCTTTTAGAAGGACTTAAGACCCTGGAGTATAGAGGGTATGATAGCGCAGGGGTTTCTATTTTTAATGGAGACGGTATAGAACGCGTTAGGGCTGCTGGTAAGCTGGTGGCCTTAGAGGATAAGCTTTCAGAGCTTAAATTTGAAGGAAAGTTAGGAATTGGGCACACAAGGTGGGCCACTCATGGCAAAGCCACAGAAAGAAACGCTCACCCTCATACAGCTCAAAAAATAAGCCTTGTTCATAACGGCATCATTGAGAACTATTTGGAGTTAAGAGCTGAGCTTTTAGCAGAAGGGGCTACACTTAATTCAGAAACAGATAGTGAGTTAGTAGCGCATTTGATCTCTAGAGAGGTTGAGTCAGGAAAAGATCTTCGTTCAGCAGTATTAACGGTAAAGACTAAGCTTAGAGGAGCTTATGCTATTTTAGTACTTTCAGAGCTAGAGCCTGACACAATGATTGGTTTTAAAGAAGGGCCGCCATTGTTAGTAGGAAGAGGTGCTGAAGGCAGTAAAGAGATTCTTTTTGCAAGTGATGCTCTAGCAATTGTTCCTCACACTTTAGACGTCATGTACTTAAACGATGGTGATGTTGTTGTTGTTAAAGGAACAGAGGTTACGTTGTTAAACAGTGAGGGTTCAGAGATTTCTCAAGAGTGGACTAAGATTAAGTGGAGTGCTGATGTTGCAGAAAAAAGTGGATATGAACACTTTATGCTTAAAGAGATTTTTGAGCAGCCAAGCTCTTTTAAAGCCTCTATTGATCCACATATTGATTTAGAGAAAAGAGAGATTGCTCTAGATCCTTCTAGTGGACTTACTCCAGAGTACCTAAAGACAGTTGAAAGAATTTTTGTGGTGGCCTGTGGGACAAGCTATTATGCAGGCTTATACTCTAAATATATTTTTGAAAAGTATGCTGAAATTCCTGTTGAGTTAGATATTGCTAGTGAGTTTAGGTACCGTGAGCCAAGCTTGCCAAAGAACTCTTTAGTCATTGTGATTTCTCAAAGTGGAGAAACTGCAGACACTTTAGCTGCTTTAAGACTCGCTAAAGAAAAGGGGACAAAGGTTTTAAGTATTTGTAATACAAAGCTTTCAACGATTGATCGTGAAGCAGACTTTAATCTTTACATGAACTCAGGAATTGAAATTGGAGTTGCATCAACAAAAGCTTTTACCAGCAGTATGGGTGTTTTAGCACTTTTAGCTCTTTATTCTGGAAAAGTAAGAGACTGTTTAAGTAAAGAGGATGAGGTGGGGCATGTAGATGCTTTACTGGGTTTGTCTTCTAAAATGGAGTCGGTACTAGTTTGTAGTAAGTTTTTTGAAGAAGCTTCAGCTTCATTTAAAGACTTTAAAGGTTTCTTGTATATGGGAAGAGGGGCTCACTACGCGATTGCTTTAGAGGGTGCTTTAAAGATGAAAGAACTCGCTTATATGCATGCTGAAGGTTATGCAGCAGGTGAAATGAAACATGGTCCACTAGCTTTAATTGATGAAGACATGCTTATTCTTATGCTTTGTCCAAAAGACAGATTATATGAAAAAACAGTAAGTAATTTAGAAGAGGCAAGGGCTCGTGGAGGGTACATTGTGAGTATCGGAACAGGAGATGATGAGATGCTTAAAGGTTTAAGTGAGCAGTATTTGCCTTTGCCTGAAGGCACTGAAATCACAAATCCTATTTTAGAGACGCTTCCTGTTCAGTTATTGTCGTACCATGTCTCAAAAGCTCTCGGAAATGACGTAGATCAGCCTAGAAATTTAGCAAAATCTGTAACAGTTGAGTAGATTAAGCACCTTTATTGATTATTTTTGTAAAAACAGTGACCTGGGTTGGAAAATTCAGGTCTTTTTTTTGTAAAGATCAAAGCGAGAAGAGAAGTGTAATTTGTATGCAAACCATTTGCTTCTTTGGTTAGATCTCGTAAAATTTATTTTAATAAAAAAGGAGAAAGATAATGGGAATGATGAAAGAATTTAAAGAGTTTGCTGTAAAAGGTAATGTTGTAGATATGGCTGTAGGTATCATCATTGGTGGTGCTTTTGGTAAGATTATCAGTTCATTTGTTGCTGATGTGGTTATGCCGCCAATTGGTATGCTGATGGGTGGAGTGAATTTTGGAAACTTATACGCAGCTTTAAACGGTGAAGTTTATGAAAGTATGGCTAAGGCTGTAGAAGCAGGTGCTCCGATTATTAAGTATGGTCAGTTTATTCAGACTGTAGTTGATTTTGTAATCATCGCATTTGTTATCTTTATGGTAGTAAAAGGAATCAACTCTGCTAAGAAGAAAGAAGAAGCTAAACCAGCGGCTCCAGCAGCACCTGCAGAAGATATCGTTTTACTAAGAGAGATTAGAGACAGTTTGAAGAAGTAGTTTTAAATTTCTTTGTAAGAATAAAAAAGCAGAAGAGAGATCTTCTGCTTTTTTTTATTTGAAGCTAAGTCAGTCAGTTAGAAATTAAAAGTATCAATTCCACCACATGCTCTTTGTAAGCTCTGGTCTTTAGAAGAAGAGCTTTTTAAAGAGTTATGTGAGCCTCTAAGAGAGAAAGACACTCTTTGTAACACATCATTATCTCCTGAAAGGTTTGCATACATTGTATTTTTAGCAGCAATAAGGTTTATCAGTTCAGCTCGGTCACTAAGTTTAGAGATAAACACAAGTTTTCCTTCATCAGACATAGAGTATACGAAATCAAGCTCAAGACCTGGACGGCTTTTAGAAGTGCTTAGGTTTACATTCTTATAAAGGTTTAAATCAAGATCAGCAGTTGTTGAAACTGTCATTGTCACTAAAGGCTCATTATAAAGACCGGACTCATTCTTAAGGTTAACAACAGAAAGGTCTGCAGACACTTCAAGCTCTTCAATTGTAGTTACTAAAGAAGTCTCAGCTTTACATGAAGGCCTCATCCAGTTGCTGTCGTTATCAGTTGTTAAAACATTCCAGTCACGAGATTCCATAATAACAGTGGGAAGCTCTTCAGGAGTTTCAGCGCTTACAGGAGCTAGTAAAGGGTTTTCTTCAGCAAGAGCTGAGTTCATAGAGAGTCTGTTTTCTTCAATGGCACTTACAGCGTTCTGTGCACTTAGAACTAAGTTTTCTTTTTCTAAGTTTAGAGCCGCTAAAGTATCAACAGCAGCTTGTGCACTCTCTTCTAGTTCACCAAGAGTAACTTTTAACGTAGCGATTTCAGGTGGAAGGGTTTCTTGTTCTCCTTGATACCTTGCAATGTTTCTTCTGTGGCTGGCCATTTCATCATGTAGAGTTTTAAGTCTTTGTGCTTTAAGCCATTTGCCTTCAATAGACTCTAAATCAAAATCAACTTCAGCAAGTTTAAGTCTAATAGGCCTAGTGGCAATAAGTTTGTCATCTTCAAGTCTTTCAACAGCTCTTTCATCAGCTCTAATACTTGTTGCAAGATCTTGAACTCTATCTCTTAACTGTAACTGCTCACGCTCTATGGCAGATAATCTGTTTGTCTTTGGACGGATTTGGTCTTGGTGGATGTTTCTTACTAGGCTGCCATCGTTAATACCATTTAAACGATCAACTTTGGGTTTAACGTCTCTATATGTAATACAAGTTGGGCTTTTATCTCTGTACCCACCAAAAAACTTTCTTCTTAAGCAGTTGCGCCCCTCACTTTGTCTTAATTCATCAATTTCTTTAAAGCGCTTTCTTGTTCTTTGAAGCCGTTGTGCAAAGTCATCACTATTTTTGATGTTTTCAAGTTTGCGAACTTCCTGGCGAGCAGCTTGAATTTCATCATTTAAGGTTACTCTATCCTGACGGTTTGAAACAATCTTATCCTCAGCAGTCTCTTTGTTTGAGCGGTTGTTGGTGATCCGAGTTTCAATTCGTATAATCTCGGCGTTAAAACTCTCATTCTTACTATTAAGTGAAGCTGTTAACCTTTCCTTTTCGTTTACAAGAGCTTGTCTAGATCTTGAAACTTTTGAGATGGCAGCATCAATACTGTCAGCTTCTGGAAAGTACTGTTCAAAAATATCATTTGATTCATTTGTTTTAGTCTCTATAAGCTTTTGGTATCTTTCAATTTTACCAGGTAAAGATTCAAGTCTCGCCTCTTTTGTAGAAATACTTTTAGAAGTTTCGGTGACTTTTGAAGCGGCTGTTTTTGAAGCTTTACTTGCTGTCGAGATCTCTTTTTCAAGGTCGTTTACCTGTTTTTTTAGATCTTTACTCTGATCAGTGTGAGCTAAAATGCTGTTGATGTATTCTGTTGAGCTTTCAGCTGACCTTTCTGATGCTGACGCTAAAGTCGCCCAAAGTGCCACCGCTATTGTGATTGAAATGAATTGTTTCATAGTTTCTCCCCCTTGTCCCCGGGGTAATTCTATGAAGGGAGCATCTGCATGAGCAAATGATTGGCAGTTTTTTTGTAAACTTTATTGAAAAGTCAACAAAACCCTAGCGATATTCAGGTTTTCTAATGAGGCTGGGCTTATGAAAAAAAGAAAATCCTGACTCCACTTCGTCTAGAGGCTTTAAAAGGCAGTAGAGCTTTGCATCTTGTGAGTCCTCTGGAGATATAAAGCAGCTTTCAAACTCTTCAACAAACTCTTCATAGTAGTTGTAAAGCTCTCCAACACTCTCCCCGCTACAAATATGGCTTCTGCCGTTATCAGATTCTACACAAGAAACCTCTGCAAAAGATAAATTTGGTAATACGATTAATAAGAGGGATAAAGTTAGTGCTTTCATAGGCCCAGCTGTACGTGACAAATAGCCTATGTTCAAAAGCATTTAGAGCCGGCCCCATAATGAAACCTGTTAAATGTAAAAGGTACAAAAAAGGCTAGAGCCAAGAGCCCAGGCTTCCTTTAGCGCGCTCTAAAATACAGTCTCTACGAAACCTTTTGTAGTCCGATTTCTTCTTTAAGCCTGTAGGTTTTTCAACTTCAATAGGTGGGAAAAGAGAGAAGTTGCAGTTCATAGGTTGAAAGTCAGGACGTTCTTCATTTAAAAAATTTAAAATTGAGCCCATTGCAGTGTCGCGAGGTGGTGGTGTGAAGTCTTCACCGTTTAGTTTTTGATTTATAAATTTTGCCACAAGTAAGCCCACACATGTTGATTCAAAATAGCCTTCAACTCCTGTGAGCTGTCCTGCAAAGTAAAGGTCAGGGTCATTTTTAGAAGAGAGGTCTTGATTTAAAACTTTTGGAGCATTGATGAACATGTTTCTATGAATACTTCCAAGTTTTAAAAACTCAGCCTCTTCTAAGCCAGGAACTAACTTAAAAACCCTTTTTTGCTCGGGGTAGGTCATTTTGGTCTGACAACCGACTAAGTTGTAAGCGGTGCCACTTAAGTTATCTTGTCTAAGCTGTAAGACAGCGTAGGGGCGATGCTCTCTGCTATCTTCAGGGTGATGGGGGTTTCTAAGGCCTTTAGGGCTTAGTGGGCCATGTCTTAAGGTTTCACGGCCACGTTCAACAATGGCTTCAATAGGCATACACCCATCAAAATAATTTGTTTTTTCAAACTCTTTAAATTCAACTTTTCCTGCATTTTCAATTTCAGTCACAAAGTTTTCATACTCTTCTTTGCTAAAGGGGCAGTTGATATAATCGCCATTTCCTTTGCCGTATCGATCTGCTCTGTAACAAGTGTCCATATTTACAGAGTCGGTATCAATAATAGGAGCAATAGCATCAAAGAAATATAAGAAATCACTTCCAAAGTGCTCCCCTAAGTTTTTAGCAAGATCAGGGTGTGTAAGGGGGCCTGTTGCGATAACTTTTATACCCTCAAGATTTGACCAGTCTGTTACAGGGCCATCATGTAACGTAATATTTGAGTGCTCGCTTAGTGTCTTCGTAACAATATCTGCAAAAACTTCGCGGTCCACTCCAAGGGCCATTCCGGCTGGAACAGCTGAATCTCGACCAGCCTTTAAAATTAAAGAGCCTAATTGTTCAGCTTCCCACTTAAGCTGCCCTGGAGCAGAGTAGTGT
>JBOEFV010000081.1:423-7642 GCA_050633065.1 Bdellovibrionales bacterium | reverse complement strand
GTAAGTTTGTGATTCCTTTATCTGAATCAACCATGGCAAGTTTTGGTCCATTTTCATAAGCTGACTGAATTGCAATTTTAATTTCATTTTGCTGTGTTTCAGGAAGGCTTTGAATTTTATTAAAAACGTCTCCTAAACCGTTGTTTGCATCCACACCAATTTCTTCAAAAACAGTCTCAAACTTTGTAAAAACATCTTTAAAGAATACTTTTACAGCATGACCGAAGATGATTGGGTCTGAAACCTTCATCATTGTAGCTTTCATATGAAGAGATAATAAAACATTTTCTTTTTTGGCACTCTCAATTTCTTTTTCGAAAAAACTTTTAAGCTCAGCGCATGAAAGAACAGCTGAATCTATAGTTTCATCTTTTAAAAGAGGAGTTTTCTCTTTTAAAACAACAACATTTCCTGAGGCATCAACATGTTCAATGCGAACATCCATCGCCTCCCCAACAACAACTGATTGCTCAGAACCATAAAAATCATTTTGCCCCATATGAGCAACATGAGACTTTGAGTCTTTCGCCCACTCACCCATAGAGTGAGGATTGTCTTTTGCATACTGTTTTACAGGAGCAGCAACTCTTCTATCTGAATTGCCCTCTCTTAAAACTGGGTTAACAGCACTCCCTAAAACTTTTGCAAAGCGCTTTCTTAAAGCTTTTTCCTCATCCGTTTTAGGCTCTTCTGGAAAATTAGGAACATCATAACCTTTAGCTTGAAGCTCTTTAATTGCAGCTTTTAACTGTGGCACTGAAGCACTGATATTAGGAAGTTTTATAATATTTGCCAGTGGCGTTTTTGCCAACTCCCCTAATTCAGTAAGAGCATCTGCAATTTTTTGATCTTCTTTTAGATTTTCAGGGAAATTTGCAATTATTCTACCTGCTAAAGAGATGTCACGAGTTTCCACTTCAATACCTGCTGTAGCTGTAAAAGCCTCAACAATTGGAAGAAAAGATTGAGTAGCTAACGCCGGCGCTTCATCTGTTTTAGTGTATATGATTTTTGTGCTCATAAGGCTCCTTAGTTGAAATTTCAAATTTACCAAGAAAGTACACCAAGTTTGATTTAAGGTCATCTTTGTTCAAATTTTGATGGCACTATGTACCTCTATTTCAAAAGAATATAACCATAACCACTGTTCACAAACTCATCACCCCTCCCCCTTTCAACACACAGCTTATTTGAACATTTTAAAGGTATAATCTACCCTAAGAGGCATGAAGAAAATAAACCTAATCATTCTCTTATCACTTCTATTCACGGGCTGTGTAACCGCCTCCGGAAAAGGGCAAAAAGCTGAAGAGGCATACAAAGTCTGCGCTAAACTAATCACTGCTATTGAAGAGTATAAGCTAAAAAATCACAAGTACCCACGATCTTTAGATGACTTAACTCCTAATTTTATCAAGTCATACCCAAAGCTCATCCACAGATTCCCAATAACTTTCACAAGCTCAAAAAGTGATGGCCTCCCACCAGAACAGCCATACATTTTAGGGTTTCAGTATGTTGAGTTCGGACTTAATAGCTGTAAGTACCTCCCGACTCAAAATGAATGGGACTGTTATGGCGCTCTTTAAAAGACAAAGTCTGTGCGATTTGAACACAAAAAAACCCCACTTGTAAAAGTGAGGTTTCGTACTTTCTAGTTTTATCTATTTAAAAGATATCACCAACTAGATTTAGTCACACCTGGAAGAAGGCCACTACTAGCCATATCTCTAAATGCGATTCTTGAAAGACCAAATTTTCTCAAATATCCTCTTGGACGACCTGTTACAGCACATCTGTTGATTACTCTGTTCTCCATAGATCTTCTTGGAAGTCTCGCGAAAGCTCTTTGAGCCTCCATTTTCTCTTCAAATGATGCATTTGGGTCTTGCATAACAGCTCTTAGGGCTGCTCTTTTTTCACGGTAACGTTCAACAACCGCTTGTTTCTGCTCATTCTTCTTTATCATTGCAATTTTTGCCACTTTATTCGTCTCCAAATCACTGGTTTAAAGCGGAATACTGGCCTCAAAGCCAATTGATGTCAATATTTAATTAATATTTGCCTGGATCAAGAAACTTTTATCTGAGATAAGGGTTTACACGATACAAACACTAATTAAATTCATTTAAATACAAATGAAAGGACGTATATAATGAAGCTTATAATTTTAGCAATTCTTAGCCTTGGCTTACTGTCAGGTTGCGCAGGCCGATGGAACGAAAAAACATGTACTGAGACAAACTTCTCTGATTTGGGGTACCAAGAAGGAAGTGGCGGAAAAAACAACTCTGGAAACTACTATAACCAAGCCTGTCTTAAGAAAAAAGTTCAAATCTCTGTGTCTGACTACAACTCTGGGTACAAAAGAGGGCTTGTTGCTTTTTGTTCTGACAGTAAAGGTCTTAACGACGGCTCAGCAGGTAAAGAGATGTTTAACAACTGTAGAACTATTAAAACTTACACTTCAGCCCACAGAAGAGGCCTAAGGTCTTTTTGTTCAACTAAACGTGGGGTTGAAGATGGCTTTGCAATGAAGTCTGAATACATCCTTTGCACATCTTTTTCAGCATACACAACAGGTTATGCAAAAGGAAAAAAAGAGTACTGCTCTTCTGATAGAGGTTATGAGCACGGTTTTGCTGGAAGCGATAAAGACGCTAGATGTGTAAGCTACTCCCGCTATAAAGCAGGCTACTCTAAAGGGCAAAAATATTACTGCTCTCCTGAAAACGGCACTAAAATTGGAGAAAAAGGAGATTCTTTTCCCGAAAAATGTGCAACAGCAGGCTTAACTTTTAAGAAGAACTTTAACAAAGGCCGCATCAGCTTTTTATCAAGAGTTTTAAAAGATAAACAGACTGCTATCACGTTTGAGCGTCAAAACTATGAGCGCTTAAGAGACGACCTACAAGACACACAGTTTGCTCTAAATAGGCTCCCTAAGTATTCAACAGACCCTGCAGTTGCAGATGAAAGAGCCAGAATTGACTCTGATATTGCAGGGCTTCAAAGAAAAAGAGATTCGCAGAGAAAAACTGTCGAAGATCTTGAGGAACAGGTTTACAATGTAAAAAGAGAAATCACCGATTTAAAGAATCGTTACTAAAAAACCTTTATTTACGCAGCTTAAAGGCTGCGTAAATCTTATTGGTACCTTGCAAAGTACTTCGTTCGAGAGAGTATTTGCATCAACGTATAGCCTATAGCATACCCCATTAATAACGACCCTAAAGCATCTGAAGGGTACGCCAAGCCTAAGTAAATCGGCATTATTGCATATAAAACAGACATAATTATCAGCCCTGCAGTATATTTAGGGAAATAAAAGACTATCGACATCGCGATCGTTGAAAACATCACTGTTGAAATTACAGGAAATGCACTTGAGGATCTTAAGACTTCAACTCTTAATATCGCTTCTAAGCTCTCATCAAGAACCGGGTAAGGTCGGACCAAAAGCTTTCTTAATGTTCCAGCCCCAAAATACGTGATCATTGTTGCTATAAACACCGCAATTGCCGCTCGAGGTCCCCTCTTGGGAGCTCCGACCACAATCAAAAACAAAATTATGCAAAAAAGAAAGAACGCAATCTCCACATTTGCTAAACCGTGTGCATATACAAATATATCATCAAAAATTGACGGTATATTATACCCATTAATCATTTTAAATACTGTTTTATCTATACTCATATCTTCATTTTCTCCCGCTTGCTTACCATTAGGCAAGTCTAGAAATCTTTGCTCGATCTAGCATCTGTGCATAGCCAAGCTATGCTTTTTTAGGTAGAGTGTAAGACAAATTTGAATGAAATTTTAGAAGGATCCCATATAATGAAAATTGATGAGCAATCTAGCTATTTATCTAGAACGAATCTTGAATATTTAGAAACATTATACCAACAATTCACACAAGACCCCTCAAAAGTAGATCAAGAATGGGCGCGCTTTTTTGAAGGTGTTGAGTTTGCAAGAGCAAAAGGCCTTGATTTAGCATCTGAAGGCGGATCATCATCCCCTGATGAAATTAAGGTTCATGAACTAATTAGAATCTACCGTGATTATGGCCATTTAAATGCCAAGCTTGATCCTTTAGAGCTTTCAACAAACTCTAAAGAGTTTGAATCCTTTAAAGATTTAGGAATTAGTGAGATCAATCAAAATGAGAATTTTTCTGTAGCTTCAGAAATTGGGCTTCCCCCTTCCACCCTATCTACAATTATTGACTCTTTAGAGAAAACTTATTGCGGCGGAATCTCCCTTCAAGCTGCAGAGTGCTCTCCAAATGTAAGAAAATGGTTTAGAAATGAGTTTGAAAAGCAAAGTTTTAAAATGACTAAAGAGCAGCAAGTTGATGTCTTAAAACAACTTGCAAGAACAGAGTCTTTAGAGAAATTTATCCACACTCGTTATGTCGGGGTTAAAAGATTCTCAATTGAAGGGTGTGACTCCCTAATCCCTATGCTTGAGTACTTAGTTGAAAAGGGAACTAATGACCTAGCCGTTGAAGAAGTGACTATCGGCATGGCGCATAGAGGCCGTGTAAATGTTTTAGCTAACTTCATGAACAAAGCTCTAGAGCTTATCCTTGCTGAGTTTAACGGGCACATGGGCGCGTCTAAAGAGTATGATGCTGATGTAAAATATCACATGGGTTTTTCTGTTGATAAGGAAACTTCTAAAGGTAAGAAGTGTCACGTCTCCCTTGCTTTTAACCCGTCTCACCTTGAGGCCGTTGCCCCTGTTGTTTGTGGAATGACTAGGGCAAAGCAAAGAAGCCTTGGTGACACTGAAAAAAGAGAAAAAGTAATCCCTATACTTATTCATGGTGATGCTGCAGTTATTGGGCAAGGTGTTGTTAGTGAAACTTTCCAGTTGTCTCAACTGGGAGGTTATAAAGTTGGTGGATCAATTCACATTATCATGAACAACCAAGTTGGCTTTACAACAAATCCAAGTGACTCAAGAAGCACAAACTACGCTTCAGATATTGCAAAAACAATTAAAGCTCCTGTGATTTTAGTTAACGCTGATGACCCAGAGGCATGTGTAAGAGCAATGGATATGGCTCTTCGTTTTAGACAAGAGTTTAAACAAGATGTTTTAATTGACCTTATTGGCTATAGAAGGTTTGGACACAATGAAGGTGATGAGCCTGCATTCACCCAGCCCTTAATGTATTCTAAAATCAAAAAGCACCCTACTGTTTACACACAGTACGCAAAAGAACTTTCTGACACAAAAGTGTTTTCAAGTGCTGACAGTAAAAAATTCTTTGATTCAAAAATTGATAACCTTCAAAAAATCTATGATGACTCAAAAACCAACCCACCTGAAGTAAAGCCTTTTGCATTTGGCGGGCTTTGGGAAGGTTATAAATGGGCAACTCCTGAAGACTTAAAGACTGAATGTAAAACTCAAGCAAAACTATCTGATCTTGAAAAAGTAATGGAGAAAGTGACTTCAACTCCTGAAGGCTTTAAACCACACAGTAAAATTAAACGCCTTATGGGTAACCGTAAGAAAATGTTTGAAGAGGATAGACTTGACTGGGGTACAACAGAGCTTCTTTGTTATGGAAGCTTACTTGCCGAAGGAACTTCTGTAAGGCTTTCTGGACAAGACTGTAAAAGAGGAACATTTACTCACAGGCACTCTATCTATGTTGATTCTGACAATGGAACTGAGTACTCCCCTGTTGCAGCAGTAAATGAAGATAAAGAGTTCTGTGTTTACAACAGTCCACTTTCTGAAATGGCTGTTCTTGGCTTTGAATACGGAAACTCTATTTCTGATCCAAAATTTCTTACAATTTGGGAAGCTCAGTTTGGAGATTTTGCAAACGGAGCACAAATCATCATTGATCAGTTTATTTCAAGTGGTGAAGCTAAATGGTACCGCTCAAATGGCTTAGTGCTTCTTCTCCCTCATGGCTATGAAGGGCAGGGCCCGGAGCATTCAAGCGCAAGACTTGAAAGGTTCTTACAACTTTGCGCACAAAACAATATGCAGGTTTGTAACTTTACAACTCCAGCACAGTTGTTTCACGGCCTGAGAAGACAAATGAAAAGAGACTTTAGAAAACCTCTTGTTGTTATGTCTCCAAAATCTTTACTCAGACATTCTAAAGTTACTTCTTCTAAGAAGGATTTAACTGACGGAAAGTTTATGGAAGTGATTCCTGATACAACTCACACAGAAGCTAAACGCGTAGTGATGTGTTCAGGAAAACTTTATTATGACCTTTTAGAAGCTCAAGAAAAAAGTGATTCAAAAGATGTTGCTTTGGTAAGACTTGAACAGCTCTACCCATTTCCTGAAGAAAAGCTTGCTGCTGTGATTTCATCTTACAAAAATGCAACTGAATTTGTTTGGGCTCAAGAAGAGCCTCAAAACATGGGAGCTTACTGGTTTATAGCACCTAAACTAAAAAAGGTTTTACAAACGGCTGGAAAAGAGCCAGAGCTTTATTATGCTGGAAGAACTGAGCGTTCGTCACCAGCAACAGGAGCACCATCAATTCACCAAGAAGAACAAAATGATATTATTAATTCATGTTTTAATTTTTAAGGAGAACATCTAGTGAGCAATGTAGACATTATAATTCCCTCTGTTGGAGAATCTGTAACAGAGGCCGTAATTGAAGAGTGGTTAAAACAATCTGGCGATTACGTAGAAAAAGACGAAGTAGTAGTAACTCTTGAAACAGACAAAGCTTCTGTTGAACTTATTGCTGAAGCTTCTGGAGTTTTAACAACAAAAGCTGCTGATGGAGACACTGTTACTGTTGGCGCTGTTATTGGACAAATTGATTCAGCCGCCGCTAAACCGGCAGGAAGTGCACCAGCACCGACTACTGAAGCAGCAGCTCCACAAGCTCCTGCAGCACCATCTGCAAGCTCATCTTCTGCAGCTGGCGTCCCAGGCCCTGCAGCTAAAAAAATCTTAGATGACCGTGGTATTGCAGCAGCTTCTGTTACTGGAACAGGACCTAAAGGTAACATTACAAAAGGTGATGCGTTAAATGCTTCAACTCCTGCACCACAAGCAGCTGCCCCAGCTAAAGCTGATCTGCCCCCTTCTTTTGAAGCCCCTACTTTTGCAAGTAGAGAAAGCAGAAGAGAGAAGATGACTACACTTCGTAGAAAAATTGCTGAGCGTTTAGTTGAAGCTCAACAAACTGCTGCCATCCTTACAACTTTTAATGAAGTTGATA
>JBOEFV010000081.1:0-346 GCA_050633065.1 Bdellovibrionales bacterium | reverse complement strand
ACAACTTTTAATGAAGTTGATATGACTGAAGTTATGGCTCTTAGAACTGAGTACAAAGATGCTTTTGAAAAGAAGTATGGTACTCGTCTAGGCTTTATGGGCTTTTTCGTTAAAGCTGTTTGTGAAGCTTTAAAAGACTTCCCTGCAGTAAATGGCAGAGTTGATGGAAAAGACGTTATTTATAACGACTTTGTTCATATGGGTATTGCTGTTGGAGGGCCAAAAGGTTTAGTTGTTCCTGTAATCAAGGACGCAGACCTTATGGGAATTCATGAAATTGAAGGAACAATCAGAAATTTTGCTGTTAAAGCAAAAAACAACAAGCTTTCTATTGATGACCTAACTG
>JBOEFV010000080.1:0-6924 GCA_050633065.1 Bdellovibrionales bacterium | reverse complement strand
TTGTTATTTCTTCTCGGGTTATGTGATCTTTCTTGAGAACTTGATTGCTGTGCTTCTTTTGGACTATCTGTAGCCGGCTTTGACTCTGCAGTCTCTGTAGCTTTTTTCTCCACCGGCTCTTTTTCTGCAGCTGGAGTTTCAGTTTTTTCAGCTGCTTTATCAGTCTTTGCAGCCGTTTTACTCGCCGCCTTCTTTTTAGTTTTTACATCAACCTCAGCTTTTTTAGCTCTTGTTGCCTTTGCTTTTTTCTTGGTCNNCTCATCAACTACATCTTCTGACATATATCCTCCACTTGTTCACAACAATATTTTTGAAATGGAATTAAGTTATTTATTTGATTATTCTTGCGCTTTTGACGCGCTGATATCTGATACCTTTCATTCATCGGCTATTACCTTATTTTTGTCAACAAATGGACCTAAAGTACAATAAAAATACAGTATTTACACTTTTTTGCCTTTTTACTTTACAGTTTTTCGTCCAGTCTTGCTCCAGATTGAGAAAATTAAACCCTTTTCGCTAACATCCGATCAATAGTTAAGCGAATTGTTTTAAGGAGAACGTTTATGGATATAAAGCCCGCATCTAGATACCCTTTGGAGCTAGACATTGAATTTAAGAAGAGTTACGCAAGAGATCTTTCGACTGGAACACTTAAGAATGTTTCACTCACTGGAGCCTTCATTGAAAACTCTTTAGGAGACCTTAGTTTTAAAGATAAAATCACAATCAATCTAAATTTAAGTGGAAGAGAGAGAGTTCTTTCTGCAACTGTTATTTGGAGAGATGGCCGTGGATGTGGCATTAGGTTTTCACCTTTTAACAATCAAGACATTCAAATTGTTGATGATCTCATTTACTTTTTAGAGTCTAAGCGTGAAACAAGAAAAGATGTTCTTTCAAACATCTTTAAAAAAGTTTCTTAATTTAAAAATTCTTTTAAACTCAGATTATAGATCAATCTGAGTTTTTGTTTGAGCTTCTTCAATAGTTGTCTCTCCACCAAAATCAAAAGACTCCATTTCAACAGCATTCTGAGATTCTCTTCTTCTCTTAACCACAAGAAAGCCGACTACCAATAATAATAATAACGCAATTCCAATGATCCCCATTCTCATTGTGTCATCACCCATGATTCCACCACTGCTCTTTGAAGGGAAAGCCCCATCATTCCTTGCTATATTTCTTCCATCAACTGCGGCAACAGCCCCAGCTTCTATATTCGGATCTTCAGCCATTGTGTCGTCAATTAAACTTGGATCATCATTACTTCCAGCTTCTGCAACAGGATTTTCTTGATCAGACTCTCCCATTAGGTCAGCCTCATCCATTTCAAAACCATCATCTTCCATTGCCACATCAGCTGGCTCATCAAGCTCCATATCTGGCTCATCAAGCTCAAGACCCGGCTCATCAGCCATAGCAAGGTCTTCTTCTGGCTCATTCATACTTTCATCACCAAGATCAAGACTAGCCTGACTTGTACTTTCTAGAGGCTCCTCCTCGAACGCCGGCTCTACCGGTGGAGGGTTGTCATTTTTAGCCAAAGTAGGTGTAACTGGTGCAGGCGCCGCTCCACCGTTCCAATAGCGAACTTGAAAAGGAGCCTCTAAACCAGCTTTTGATTCAATCTGCTGATTCGTCGCCCAAACCTCCATCCAACTTCTATTGTGGCCTAGTAGTTTTTTAGAGACTGTTCTGATGTTCTCACCCTTTTGAGCACTATATATTTGCACAGGCATACGAGCATCTTCGTAATAAGTTAGAAGTCTAGATCTATCTTGCGCCCTAGCTGGAGAGTTGTAATACACTTTTTGCCCAACTTTTAGAGCACCTTTTCTTAAGTGCGGATTCACCATTGTAAAGTCTACGGCACTGCCTTGCCCATAAATACGATCAGCAATAGTTCTTAAAGTGTCACTTTCTCTAACAAAATAAATAGCGTTTACTAAAACACCATTTTTTGAGTATGGGACCGTTTTCATTTTTTTAACTGAGACTAAACCTTTAGAAGCTCCGCCTGTCGATGGAGACGAGTAGTCCACATCAATTGACACATCATCAGCTAAAAGCTCCGCCGCACTTTTATCATTTGTAACCTCATTTGAATAATCTGCATCAATTGTAACATCTTCTTCTAAAAGATCTGCAGCTCCATCATTACTAGCCACTGCTTGATCAGAAAAATTCTGGTCTACAGAAACATCTTCAGTCACAGCGTCTGTTTGCTCAAACTCATCATTAGATGCCACCGCAGTCACATCATCAAAGTCATCATCTCTAAAAAGATCATCTTCTGAATCAAGTTCAAGCTCATCACCCGCAGAGTTAACATCATTTTCAAGTGACGCCACTTCGCCGTCTAAATTCAGCTCATCTTCAAAACCTAAGTCATCAGCTGTAACCGTAACGTTTTTCTTACTCGGCCCTTCTTCAACCGCAACTTCGTCACCTACATCAAGATCATCAAAAGAAAGATCACCTCCTTCACTACCAGCCGTTGTATCTCCAGCAATTTCAACATCAAAGTCACCGCCAGCTCCATCAAGCTCACTCTCAAGTGTTGCAACATCACCTTCTAACTCAGCCTCTAAACCAGGAACCTCATCAACAAGCTTTTCTTCTGCAAGATCTGAATCCGCCTCATCTGAGAAAAACTCATCTTCACTAAATTCTCCCGTTGCTTCAATTTCCTGTATTTCAGAAATATCTAAATCTTCACCTGATCCGCTATTTGAACTACAACCGACACTACCAAGAACAAGTGCAACAAGTGTTATGTAGAAAAATTCTTTTTTAAACATGCTCTACTCCTAAGTTTAGAAACGTCTATTATATAATAGACGTTTACCGTAAAAGTAGACCACACTTTTTCTTAATTAAAAATATTTTTTTACTCTCTTGGTCCTAAAGGCTTGACCGCTAAAGCCCCTTAAAGCCCGATCCAATCTCAACTTTATTTTTTTTAAACCACCCCTGGGGAACTTCTAAAACATAGCGTGCTTTTTCTGAACTCTGAACGCTCTCAACCTCTTTCTGCGCTAGACTTTTGGCCGGGCTTAGATCTTTAATTTCTAACAGCTTTTTCTTACCATCATAGAACCCTAGACTTAAAGGCAGTAAGGTGTTCCTCATCCAAAAGCTTCTTTTTTGATCATTATCAAAAATAAAAATCATCCCCTGATATTTATCCCACTTACTCACAAACATTAAACCTCTGCTCCGCTTTGCTGTATTGTCAGCCACGGCAACTTTTAGTGGTATGTTCTTTACAGTGATTTGCTTCGTTCTAAACTCGATTTCCCCCGCTAAAGCTTGTGTGGAAAAAAAAACTAGGAGACTAAGCCAGGTCTTTAGCAAGCCCATACCTCAAGCCCCCTGTCGAAACTTCAAGCTCATCTACCCCTGCCCATATCATTAGCGTCTCTAGAATCAACCCACCGACAGGGATCACATCTGCTCTCTTTGATTGAAGACCTGGCACTTTTCGCCGCTCCGCTAACGTCATCGCCAAAAGATCATTATTAACATTTTTTATTTCAGACAGTGTCATATTCGACTGGTTTATCTTCTCAGGATTAAATTCTTTAATCTGGACAGCTTTTAAAGATGTTGGTGTGCCCGCAACAGCAACCCATGCTTTTTGAGGGGGCCGCTCCTCCCCCCATGAGACGTCTAACGTTTTATAAATCTGCTCACGCATCTTCTCTAAATCTTCTCGCCCCAAATCAGCCCAATCAGAAATAAACATTTCTCCAAGCCTAACACTTCCAAGTGGAAGACTTCTTAAAAAAAGCTCTCCATTTTCTTTATAATAAGCCATTTCCGTAGAGCCACCACCAATATCTAAAAGCAAAGACCCTGCACGAGCTTCATCTGACACAGCCCCCGCAAAACTTAGCTCAGCCTCTTTCTCACCAGAAATTAGTTTTATTGGAATTCCGTATTGCTTGCCTAAATCTTGAAGGTCTGAAAAATTTGACGCCTCTCTGGCCGCAGCCGTTGTTACAGCCTCAACTTTTTCAACTTCAAACTTATCCATTGTTTCTTTGAATCTAGAAAATGCTTGAGCGGCTCTTAAAAGCCCCTCCTTTGTGAGTTTTCCTTCTTTTTGAACACCCTGCCCCAATCTAGTGATAATTGATTCATCGCTTAAGATTTTCAAACTGCCATTAGGCTGTTTTTCTGAAACTAAACAAAGAAACGAATTACTTCCTAAATCTAAGGCTGCTGTTTTCAAGTGTCCAATTTCTCCTTTAAAAACTTATTCACAATACCAGGGTTTGCCTGTCCCTTAGATTCTTTCATAACTTGTCCAACAAAAAAACCATAAAGATTACTTTTACCACTTCGGTACTGCTCAATTTGCCCCGGACTGGCCGCCAAAACCTTATCCACAATAGCTTCTACTGCTGCAGGATCTGAAATTTGAGCTAGCCCTTTTTTCTCAACGATGTCTTCTGGTGTGCCACCATCAGCCCAAAGCTCTTGAAAAATCTGCTTTGCAATTTTTCCTGAGATTTTTCCTGAATCAATCATTTTAATCATAGAACCTAAAGGTTTTGCCGTAACTTTGATATCTTCAAACTCAACTTTGTCTTCTTTTAAATTCTTTAAAAGCTCACCCATAATCCAATTTGATGCTGCCTTTGGATTACCACAAGCTTCATTCACCTCTTCAAAGTAAGCCGCCATAACTTTATCCGTTGTCAAAACAAGAGCGTCATATTCTGGAAGTTTATAATCATTTTGAAATCTCAAAGCTTTTGCTCTTGGAAGCTCTGGCATAGAACTTCTTACTTTTTCAATAAACTCATCAGTCAAAGCCACCGGCAATAAATCTGGATCCGGGAAATACCTATAATCCATAGCGTCCTCTTTAGAGCGCATAGAAAAAGTTTTGTTTTTAGTTGAGTCATACAATCTTGTCTCTTGAACTATCTCCTCACCTGATTCCTTTAAAGTAATTTGTCTTGCAATCTCATACTCAATTGCTTTTTCAACAAATCTAAAAGAATTCACATTTTTAATCTCTGTTCTTGTTCCAAGCTCTTTTTGGCCTGCAGGCTTAATACTCACATTACAGTCACAGCGCATAGACCCTTCTTCAAGGTTACCATCACAAGCATCCAAATACTTCACAATGCTTCTAACAGTTCTTGCATATTCCGCCGCCTCTGCTGCTGAAGTGATGTCAGGCTTTGTTACAATTTCTAATAACGGAACACCTGCTCTGTTATAATCAATAAGGCTATACCCACCTCTATGCGTGGATTTCCCAGCATCCTCTTCTAAGTGAGCTCGCTCAAGCCTAACTTTTTTAAGTTCACCGTTTAAAGCAAACTCAACAGCACCACCTTCACAGATCGGCAAATCAAATTGTGAGATCTGATAACCCTTTGGAAGATCTGGATAAAAATAATGCTTTCTTGAAAAAACTGATTTCTTTTTAATGTCACAACCAAGAGCCAGACCAATTTTTGTTCCAAGCTCTAAGGCTTTTTCATTAATAGCAGGAAGAGCTCCCGGCATCCCTAAGGTTACCGCCGAAATATTTTCATTCGGTGCACTTTTAAAAGAAGTCCCATCGCCTGCAAAAATTTTTGTTTGCGTTTGAAGCTGTGCGTGTATCTCTAGACCAATAACAACATCCCATTTATTTGACATCAGGCACCTCATTGTAAAATTTAAACTCATCTTCTAAGGCCATGCCCACTTCAAACAACTCATTTTCTTTAAACTGATCAGCAATCAGCTGAACACCGCAAGGAAGATTATCTTTTGTTTTTTGTATCGGAATCGTTAAACCCGGTAAGCCTGCCAAGTTCACTGTCACCGTAAAGTAATCATTTAAAAACTTCTTTAAAGGGTCATTAAAATTTTCTTTTAATTTAAATGCTGTTGAAACTGAAACTGGAGCAAAAATACAATCAACTTGCTTAAAAGCCTCAGCGTACTCTTCTTTTATCAAGGTCCTGATCTGACACGCCTTCTTATAGTAGGCATCATAATAACCACTAGAAAGGGCAAAATTGCCAAGTAGAATTCTTCTTTTAACTTCATCCCCAAAACCTTCTGTTCTGTTTTGTGAGTAAAACTCCTCTAAAGAAAGCTTTCCTTCTTTTGAAGCCTCAGATCTATGACCGTATCTAACTCCATCATACCTTGAAAGATTACTGGCTGCCTCACTTGTAGCAACCAAGTAATATGCTGACACCCCGTGCTTAACTAAAGGTAATGAGACTTCAACTATCTCAGCCCCTCTTTTTTTAAGAACCTCTAAGGCTTTATCATTTGTTTCTTTTACAGCGTCATCAATTTCATGTTCTAAATACTCTTTTACAACACCAATTTTTTTACCTGTTAAATCACCTGTATACTTTTTAGAATCAGCTATCCAGTCAGGAACCTCTGCTGAAGACGTTGTGTTATCACACCCGTCTTTTCCTGAAAGAACCTGAGCTGCTCTAAATGAATCTTCAACTCTTAGTGAAAAGAACCCCGTTTGATCAAGGCTTGAAGCAAATGCAACGACACCGTACCTACTCACTCTACCGTAGGTTGGCTTAAAGCCGACTGTCCCACAAAAATGCGCAGGCTGTCTCACTGACCCACCAGTGTCTGTTCCTAGAGAGCAAAAGGCTGTTCCCGCAGCAACACTTGAAGCCGAACCACCTGATGAGCCACCCGGCACATGTTCTTGATTCCATGGATTTAAAGCCGGTCCAAAATAAGAAGTTTCATTTGATGAACCCATTGCAAATTCATCTTGGTTAGCTTTACCAAGAATCACAGCGCCTGAAGCCTTTAGTCTTTTAATAACCGTCGCATCATATGGGGGCACAAAATCAGCGAGCATTCTTGAGCCAGCTGTTGTTTTAAGATTTTTTGTGCAAAACATGTCTTTAATTGAAAAAGGGACAC
>JBOEFV010000079.1:0-8329 GCA_050633065.1 Bdellovibrionales bacterium | reverse complement strand
CTAAGGGCCCTACAAGAGGAGCAGGCAAAAAAGAGGCAAAGAGACCTGCAATCGTTAGGTGAGGCTATTTTATTTAAGAGCGGATTTTTTGCAGGCTCCTTAAAAAGAAAAATTATTGGAATAGACTACTATATTGATATGGGTAGTGCAGCTTATGGCAATTTATACGAGTCATCAAGAGATCCGGTACATCGAGACATATCTTCAAGGTTTTCAGGTTATGTGGATTTATTTACAGATGTGGGTGCAAGAGTTAATTTTAATGACCAAGAGGGGCTTTTAACCTTATTTGATAGATATTTAGAGGGAGGCTCTGCGGCAGCAGGCGCTAAATTGATTGAACTGGGGGTTTTTCCAGCTCAAAAGAAAAAAGCCTCAAATCAATAGAATTTTACAAATGACGTTTGCTAGGTTAACTTGAAGTTATGTTTAATCTAGGTTTTTGGGAAATGGTCGTTTTAGCTGTTATTGCACTTGTTGTGGTGGGGCCTGAGAAACTGCCGTCTATGGCTCGAAACATAGGCCGATTTTTAAATGACTTAAAGAGAACAACTAATACGCTCACAGCAGAAATCAATTCAACAATAGATGAAGAGGCCTTTTTAAAAGACCAAAAAGGCAAAAGTGAAGTGGTTGATGATGAGACTGCGGAACTACATGGAATTGATAAAGAGAGTGAATTAGAAGGCGTAGACGATGAATAAGGAAGAAGAGCTTAAGGAAGAGAGCTTAGTAGACCATCTAAGAGAACTTCGAAAAAGATTAGTTTATGGCATTCTTGGAATAGTGTTCTGTGCAGCAGGTTGCTGGTTATATAAAGAACTTCTTTTTGACATTATAAGACAACCCATTGAGCCGTTCTTATCCACAGAGCAAAAAGGTCTAATTTATACAGGCCTTATGGAAAATTTTATTGCCTACGTTAAGATTTCTTTACTTGGTGGGGTAATAGTGTCATGCCCGTTTTGGATGTATCATATTTGGAAGTTCCTTTCTCCAGCGCTTTATAAAAAAGAAAAAAGATATGGAGTTGCCTTTATCTTTAGTGGCACAGCCTTGTTTTTAACAGGCGTTTCCTTTGTTTACTTCATGGTTTATCCACTGGCCTTTGATTTTCTACTAAGCTTTGGTCAAGGACAGGATCAGGCTTTAATTACCGTTAATGAATACTTATCGTTTTTCTTAAAGACTACTTTTTTATTTGGTTTGGCTTTCGAGATTCCTTTAATACTTACAATACTTGGGATTTTAGGAATTGTGAGCTCAGATTTCTTAGTGGAAAATAGAAGATATGCATTCTTATTCTTATCATTTGCCTCAGCGCTTATGACCCCCCCAGACCCATTAAGCATGTTAATGATGGCTGGACCCATGGCTCTTCTTTATGAAATTTCAATAATTTCAATTAAAGTTTTGGCGCCTAAAACTTAAGTTTAATTGCTCCGGTGTTAACTTTAAAAGACTTTCCATCAAAATAAAGAAGCTCTGTATAGCCTTGAAAGGTTTCCAATTGAAAGGCGTCTTTGTTAAAATTGGCAGGTGCTTCAATTTGTTTTTTTGTGATCAAAGAAAGGTAGCGTACAATTTTCCCCTTATGTGTAAAAGTCCTCTTAAATACCTTGTCAGGCCAAGAAGAAATTTCGTGTGCTGTATAAAGATTCTTTGAGGACGTGAAAGCAAGAAGCTTGTAGCCCTTTTTTGTTTTTCCAAGAATAGCAAGATCTTGTAGGCCGTCACCATTAAAGTCAGCAGTAATAGACATGGGTAAGGCTCTCTTTGATTTTTTAAACAGCTTTTGTACATCATTTGAAAACTCGGAGACTTTAAGAGCCTGAAATGAAGGGTGCGTGCTCTTTATTGCTTTTTCTATTCCTTTTCCGGGTTTAACTATTTTTGTAGATTTTGTATTTATAGTACGAGGCTCAAACTGCAATGATCCAAGGGCTATTGAAGAGGTTATCATAACTAGCAGGAAAAAATTAAGTTGCATATGCTATAGCGCTTTCAGTTAGTGGTTGAGGATAATCAGGAGACCGGCTTAAACAATCATCATAAAAATCATGGCCCCCATCACGAGCAACTCTTCTACAGTTATTAGCCCACCTTGGGCGAACAAGCCTTGGGTTAAAGTAATTAAGGGCAAAGAGTTCATTTGGATTTTGAAGCATCTCAATATTTGCAGCTTCAGCTGTACTTGCTAAGCAGGCGGAGAGTGTGGGCTCAGTGACAGTTCTATGAGTGATATACTGTGCTCTTCTTCGAGGATTTAAAACGCCAATGGTCCATGAAAATTGTGATGGTTGCCACACCACACCACACATGGAGTTTGGGTATTTTTGACTTTTGACTCTAGAGAGTAAAACTCTTGTAACACCAACTTTACCTTGGTGGTTCAGTATCCCCGCCTCATTTGCACAGTTACAAACAGCACATTGCGCAGCTGAAGTTGGCCTTACGTCACATTTTGTGTGACCGGCGGCACGGATGCCTTCAAGGTTTCCAGCCAATTTATTGTAGGCAGCATTAGAAGTTCTTGGAAGGCGACCGTTGTTTTGACTCGAGGGCGTTGATACCACTCGTCCATTTCCGGCCATAGGGAAAGCATGAGTTGAAGAAAATAAAATGATTATAGAAATTATTGTTTTATACATATTAGTTTGACTCGATTGTGAAAGATATTTCTTTTATAAAGTTACTTTTGGGGTCGTCTACGGGCCCTACCCAGCCTTCAAACTTAGCGGTTGCCTGATAGGTTCCATTTCTAAACTGATCCCTCTCGGCCTCTTCAACACCTTCTAAAAGGTCGCTCACAAAAATCCTTCCTCCACTAAATGAAAGGTTTGCCTCATCCAAGTCACAAGTTGCAGGCTCAGGACCTTCGGTTGTAGAGGTGATTGTCCCATCTTCAGCATAGACATTTTCATCTAAGCCATCACAGTCAACATCGCCCTCGGGTTTTATATATGAGAATAGTATAAGATCTTCTCCAGTTGAGTTTAGATTAAAAACTTTGGCAATCCGAGTTTTGTTATCAGGGCCAACAATCGAGAAGGTAACGGCGATGAGTGTGATAATTTCTGTGTGATTATTTACAAAGTCAAAGCCAATTGTGCTCCAAGGCCCCTCAATGGTTTCATATACAGGTACGCCCTCTTCGTAACCTAGAAGTAATTGAAAATCTGTTTGAATTGTAAATGGAGGATTTGGGTTTACACCCATTAAGACTTTTGATTCTACGCCATTTTCTTCACAAGATGTAAGAATGAATAACAAGGCTAAAAAAATATACTTATACATGGGTACATTATAGCATGAATTTACTGCGTAAATCTTGGAGAAAGCCCTAAAAATTGGACCTAGAGCTTGAATAGTTATCAGCTAAAATCTTGTAGCAGTAGTCAGCGATTTCTTTGCGGTTCTCAAATTGAGATGAATCAATCTGAGGCAAAATTTCAATACTGGCTTCAATTTTTTTAAGGGTTAAGAGAGTGAGAAGGTGTTTAAAGAAAGGCTGGTGGTCTCCATGCCAACAGACTAAGTCGCAAGTTTTAGAAGAGAAGTCTTTTCCATCAATAGAGGTGTAGTTAAGGACAATAGGCTGTATTGGACATTTTGTTTCTAAAGGGAGTTGAAAGAGACTTTTCTTAAACGGAAGTATTCTTTCTCCATTTGAGCTCGTACCTTCAGGAAAGATACAAACAGAGAGGTTGTTATCAAAATACTTTTTTATGGTTTTTAGTTCATTTGGCAAATTTCTAGGGTTTCTGCGTTCTACAAATAAACATCCTGCAAGGCTTGTGATTTGGCCTAAAAACAATTTTTCCTTAGTTTCGATTGAAGTTACAAACAGACATTCAAAAAAACTTAAATAGATTAAAATATCTAAGTAAGACATGTGGTTTCCAATAACAAGAGTTCCATTATTTGAAGGGGGTGTGCCGTTTAAGCTTAAGCGAAAGCCCAAAAGTTTTAAAAGAACTTTTGAAATTGCGGCACTCAGTTTGGTTAAGATCTTTCTTTTTAGAAAGTCGGAGGGAAATAAAAATATATTTATAGCGAGCGCCAGAACAAAAAAGGCAAAGATACAAATAAATGTTATACTTATTTTGTAAAAAACTCGAAAGAAACTCATTAGTTTTGAGTCTCTTTAAGTGCAAGAGTTAAGTCTGCAATAATGTCATCAGGATTTTCAATGCCTACACTTAGACGAACAAGCTTTTCTGAAATGTCACCAGTCTTACTGGCCTCATCATCAAGACTAGAGTGAGTCATAAGCCTGGGCACTTCTACGAGAGTTTTGGTTAAACCAAGGCTTACCGCAAGCGTAATAGTGTAGGAGTGTTCTGCTAGATAGTTAATAAAGTCTCGAGTCTTGTCAGAAGAGCTTTTGAGAATAAAAGAGATCATAAAGCCAGAGTTTAGACCGGTTTCTCCATTTGAGGTAAGCACTTTTTGTGCATTTTTGAAATCAGGATGGCTTTCTAATTCTGGGTATAAAACACTTTGAACGTCCGAATGCGCTTCTAGGAAGCGGGCGATCTTTTTAGCTGAGGCTTGTTGTTTTTCAAAGCGTAGACTTAGTGTAGGAATCCCGTGTGTAAGTATATGCCAAGAAGACTTACTGTTTAAGACAGCGCCGAAGTCTTTTCTAGCAACTTTTAAGGGAGTGATCCATTCTTCTCGTGAAATAACAGCTCCTCCAAGTTCAGTTCCAAATCCGGCAATGTTTTTTGTTAAACTTTGAATTGAAAAATCAGCCCCTAGAACTAGAGGGTTGCATGAAAGAGGAGTTGCAAAAGTATTATCTACGGCAATTAAGATTTTTTTATCTTCAGGTCGTGAAGCATTTAGCTCTTTTACACGTGCACAAATTTTATCTAAGGGAGCAATTTTTAAATTAGGATTTGCAACAGACTCTAAGTAGATGAGGCGAAGATTTTCAGGAGGGCTTTCTAAAAATTCTAGAGTTTGCAAATTCTTCCACTCTAAATCAATTCCGAATTTAGGGAGCCAATTTGAAAATAAACTAAAAGTGCAGCCGTAAATAGTAGGGTCAGAATAAACCATGTCCCCAGCTTTTAAAGCGGTAAGGCAAACAGATGAAATAGCCCCCATTCCACTAGCAAAAGTCACTGCCCCATCACCTTTTTCAAGAAAGGTAAGTTGTTCTTCAAGCATTAGATTGTTGGGCTCATCTAGGCGGTCATATATCCAAATAGGATCTTTTTTTTCAGAAGAGTCCCCAAAATCTGCAAAGCCTTGCGCCCCTCTTTCAACTGAGTCTAGTCGGTAGGTTGTGTTTGCTGTTATGGGAGGAATTACGTGCTTGTCAAAATTCCAAGCTGAAGAGAAGCTTTTTCCATGAACAAGTCGGGTGTCCACTGAAACGGTATTTGCTGTGGTTTTCTTGTCACTCATAAAGCCCCCTTTTAAAGAAAATTAAATTACTACTCATTCTTAGTAGACTCCTGTATAAAAAGATATGTCTCAAGAGGTCAAAGCTTTTCCGGATAGAGGGTACACAACACTTGTTATAAGTGATCTGCACCTTACAGAGGAGCATCAGATCGATTTAAAGGCCCCCTTATGGAAAAAATATAAAACAAAAGAGTTCTTTTTTGATGAGCTCTTTGCCAATTGGCTGGAGCATCAGGTCAAAACATCAGAAAATCCTGTGGAGCTTGTTTTAAATGGTGACATCTTTGATTTTGATAGCGTTACAGCTATTCCAGAAAAGCCTTCGTTTAAAATAAGTGATTTTGAAAAAAGTCGAACGATGTTCTCACAAAAAGAAAAGTCAGTTTTTAAAATAGATCTGATTTTAAAAACACACCCGATTTTTATTAAAGCTCTCACAAAATTTGTTGAAGGCGGAAACAGACTGGTCTTTACAATAGGAAACCACGATTTAGAGCTTCATTACCACGAGATTCAAAGAAGAATTAGAAAAGCTGTAACAAACATTGAAGCGGGTAAAGAGCTGATAGTTTTTTGTGAGTGGTTTTATTTAAGTCATGGGGACACTCATATAGAGCATGGGAACCAATATGATCCTTACTGTGTTTGCCAGACACCAGTTTTTCCAATGATTCGGGTTCACAATGACTTTAGGATCAGAATTCCTTTTGGAAATATGACCGCACGGTACATGGTAAATGTTATGGGTTTTTTTAACCCGCATAGCGAAGAAAACTACACGTTAACACTAAAAGAATACTGGCATTTCTTTTTTAATTTTTTAATGAAAAAACAACCGATGATAATTTGGACATGGTTTTATAGTTCATTGGTCATTAGTTATAGATCAATCTTATATAGGCTTAGAGAACCTGTTGTTGACCCTTTTTCGTATGAAGAGCGAGTTGAAAAAATTGCTGAAAAATCAAGAGCGACACCAAGAATGGTAAGAGAACTTGCGGCTTTAGCAGTTCCGTCTGCGGTGAGTTCTCCTTGGAAGATAATGCAGGTTTTATGGATTGATAGAGCTTTTATTTTTTTAATAGGCATTTTATTTATTTTTCAAATTTTTCTAATTGTGGACAGACTTGTGGACATCAATTTTTATTGGACACTTATTCCACTTTTGTTTTTAGCCCCGTTCTTCATCTTTTATTCAAGTACAGTAAAGAATGGTATTAAGGGATCAAAGGATCCAGGGGAGCAGCGCCTTCGCTGGATAAGTATTTTAACTAACACAAGCAGGGTGGTTTTTGGGCACACCCATGCAGTAAAGCATGAGCTTGTTGGTTCAGTAGAATTTTTGAATCCAGGTAGCTGGTCTCCAATTTTTAGTGACATTGAATGTGAGGAGCCTTTAACAAGATATGCCTATGTTAAGATATCTCCAAGTAGGGAGGGCAGGGTTGCTAGCTTAAAAGAATGGAAAGACGGTGAAGAAGTCGACTATTATTCGGGCAAAAACTGATATAAAAGCCCAAATAAAAGGCTTTAAAACCCAAAATAACGCAACGCGAATATTTTTATTTCAACTTCAGCACTTTCTGGTTACTCTTAGAGGGGTAAATAAGGGAGGGTCGTATGGCTGCAGAAACATTAGTGGTAACTAGTAAAGTTAAAAAATTCATTAAAGAACAAGGGGGTTGCAATACTTCAGGTGAGACAGTTGATGCTCTTAGCAAAGCTGTTGAGAAGTTATGCCAGCGTGGTCTTGAAGCTGCTAAAGCTGATGGAAGAAAAACAGTAATGGCAAGAGACATTGTTGTAGATCACATCTAGTAAACAACTGAATTAGTTTATTTTTAAATTAATTTATTTAAATCAGCCCATGAGAGGATTTCAACATCCAGATCTTGGGCTTTTTTCATTTTAGAGCCAGCGGATTCACCTGCTAAAAGATAATCTGTATTTTTACTAACAGAACTGCTCACATTGGCGCCGTAAGATTTGAGAAGCTTTGCGATTTCAGGTCGAGACTGCTCAAAGGTTCCGGTGATAACAAATTTTTTACCACTTATTTTAGACTCTTTAATTTCAATATCGGCAAACTCAGAAAGTGGCTTTACTCCTAAAGACAAAAGTTTTTGCACTTCACCAATAAAGCTTTGATTTGAAAGTTCAGAAATAACACTTGCAGCGACTTTTTCTCCAATATCATTTAGTGCTTCTAAATCTTCAGCTGTTGCCTGTAAGAACTTTTCAAGGCTTCTATAATGCGCAGCTAAGGTTTCCGCTGTTTTTTGCCCAACGTGCCTAATCCCAAAGGCGAAAATAAATTTTTCTAAAGGGGCTGTTTTACTTTTCTCAATTGATTCAAAAAGATTGCTGGTGGATTTTTCACCAAAGCGATCAAGCTCTAAAAGTTTTTCTCGATCCAGACTATATATATCTGAAAAAGTTGAAACCATTTTAAGCTCAAAAAGACGCTCAATAATACGATCTCCTAGCTTATCAATATTTAACGCTGACCTTGAGACAAAATGCTTTAAGCGCTCAACGTTAGAGGCGGGGCAGGCAAGATTAATGCACCTTAAGGCCACTTCTCCATCTTCATGGTGAAGGCCTTCTTTGCAGCTAGGGCAAGTAGTTGGGGGAATGATCTTTTCAAAAGAGGGTTTTCTCTTTGAAAGTTCAACTTTTATAACTTCAGGAATCACTTCTCCGGCCCTGTGAACTAAAACGGTGTCGCCAATTCTTACATCTTTTCTTTCAAGTTCTGAAAAGTTATGAAGGGTGGCGTTTGAAATTGTCACCCCTCCAACAGACACAGGATCTAAAATTGCAACAGGTGTTACAACCCCTGTTCTTCCAATTTGATATTCTACATCTAAGACTGTTGTGATTTCTTGATCAGGTTTAAACTTTGCAGCAG
>JBOEFV010000078.1:0-22471 GCA_050633065.1 Bdellovibrionales bacterium | reverse complement strand
TGAAATACGCCAAACCGTTCGAACCAATACGACACCAAGACACATGCCCTCCAAAGTATTACAGGTATCCGCCATTCCCAAAACACGCAGTGGCAAAATCACTGAAAAACTTGTGAACCAATTGGTTAATAAACGCATCACTGAATTGAGCAGCGACAACACTGACGCACTACAAAACCCTGAAGTGCTTTCAGAATACATGAACAGAACTGAGCTCGAGGCCTAAATATGTCATCGAAAAAAAACTCAAAAGTTGCCATTGTCACTGGCGGAGCCAATGGTATTGGTGCCGCAATTTCTCAATCACTACACAAAGAGGGCATGCGTGTCGTTGTTGCCGATAGAGATGCCGAAAAAGGCCTCGCATTTGCAACATCAATAAACGCTGCCTTTTTTAACATTGACTTAACCGATGCCGATGCTTGCCAAGAATTAGTGACCTCAACCATGAGTCAATTTGGCCAGATCGACATTTTAGTCAACAATGCTGGCTTTCAACACGTATGCCCATTGTCAGAGTTTCCAGAAGATATTTGGAANNGGGCAGGATAATTAATATGGCCTCTATTCACTCGCAAGTCGCCTCGCTGAATAAATCCGCCTATATCGCTGCAAAACATGGACTAATAGGGCTAACCAAAACAGCAGCACTGGAAGGCGGCGCCGATGGAATCACCGTTAATGCAATTTCTCCCGCTTATGTCCGTTCGGCGCTAGTAGAAGGGCAGATTGCTGATCAGGCAACGTCAAACAACATTAGCAAAGAAGATGTAATGGATAAAATTTTACTAAAGAATGCATCCATTAAACGCTTAATTGAACCGCAAGAAGTCGCCGATTTAGTCCTGATGCTATGCTCTGAAAACGCTCAATCTATCACAGGATCTAATCTCACTATTGACGGTGGTTGGACAGCCCAATAATTAGACCTGTTTTGACTACCTACTTTACTGCGATGAAAATATATTGAAAGGTACGAAAGTCATAATCACTGTAGGGAATGCCATTTTCTTGACAAAGGGTCTCTAATGACTGAAGCATCTGAGTTCTTTTAGCGGCATGCTTCATAAAACCCGGTGTATTTTCATAGCTGATTCGCTGCATCGCAGATATCGTCAAACCTAAGCCTTCTAACAGAGCAATAAAAGACTTCCGCGTAAAAAAACGTAGATGTGTTCTATCTAAAATGCCTTGATCAGCATAAGTCCAATTACCTCCTAATACATGTTTCATGACTGACCAATGCTGAACATTAGGAATGCACACGACCAGTTTTCCGCCTTTTTTCAGCAGTTTTAAGTGCGCTGGCAATGACTCTTCAGGCGCGATTAAGTGCTCAATGACATCGCCGTAAACGAGAGCGTCATAAAGCGATTCTTTCATCGTTTTATTCGCCTTCAATTGGTTCGCATTTAAACACCATGCCGCATCAAGCAAGGTTTTTGCATGTTCAACAGCTGGCTTATGAATATCAACTCCATGCCAAACAACGTCAGGATTAGCTTGTTTATATTTCTGGCCTAAAACACCGCCTGAACAGCCAAACTCTAATACTCTCGTCATCTTTGCTGGCACATTTTCCAGCAAACGAGTATTACAATTGAGGTAATAACTTTTTAAGTTTTCGTCGCTCATATCACTCTTTCAACACGCCTTCTCTATACATCAACGTTTATCATCTTCGCCATGTCAGTAAAACGCTTTGATTTATGGCTTTGTTCCGGAATAGCTTCATACGCTTTTGCGATCAACTCGAAACCTCGTTTTACCAGACTCTTATCATCAGTATCTGAATTGATAGTTACTAGCAATGTTGTCACCATTTTATATTCTCGACTTAGCAATAAAGCCTCAGCAATAGATAACTTCATTTCTGCGTTTTTTGGTTCAAAGTCTTTCACAATACCTTTAAACGTTTTATAACTCTGCGCCAAGCTGGGTCTATCATCGTTGGAAAGCAGTTTTTCAAAATAACGATCAGCAAATTGCTTAATGGCTGACACATTTTTTGTTTCTGTGACAAGATTAAAGTATTTCTTCCAACGCAAATTATTGGATGTATCAACCTTCAATAGCTGAAAGTATTTTTCTGTGGCTTGTTGGTATTGACCATCTTTTAAGAGCAGCTCTACCTCCATTTCCGCTAGCTTATCATCTGGCCGAGTTTTGACTATGTCATCATCTTTTTCCTGAACATAGAAGTCCAACTCATAACTATTCTGATAGACCATATAGCCCATTACATGAAAAATAATAATCGTGTAATAACTGGAAACAACGGTTCCTAAGAAGATAAACAATAACGGGTTTTCGGTGACAATTAATGAACTCACAAAATTCATTGAGCCAGATAGCACCATAATAAACAACAACATCAGTAGGTACGAAGAGCCACAGGCGGTGATGATCTGAATAATCCGGCCAACATTCAACGCACTGATCATACTGCGTTCTATCGCCAACACCATTAAAATCGCTGGAATAGCAATCACAAACAATATAGTGATTAAGATACCTAGCCCCACACCAAACGCTCCAAAGGCAAATCCAATGACCGTCGCCGCAACCAAGTAAATGCCTATTAACCCTAAAATCAAGCCTGCACCCCCGTTCATCACTTCTAAAAAGCTCGGGGGTTCCAAGTTGCCTATGGTCGTTTCACTCAAACAAGAGAAACAGTACATCAATAATACAACCATCGAAAACAAGATAAATAATGGTCCTAATACGACTGTCATCAACATCGCTAACGAGGTAAAAATAATCGCCGCTATTCCACTCACATTAAACGGATAGCGATGTATTTCTGGCATTCTCCGCCAAAAAGGGTCAATCAAGTCTTCAGGGTTCAACCTTTCTAATGCACTATTACAAACAAAGCATCGATATTCACTATTTTGGCGATACGATGAGGGCTCCAAACTACATTGAGGGCAAAGATCAGCCGCGCAATAGTCACAATATCTCTGTGCCGGTACTAATGGGTGATATTTACAATGTGTCATCTTATCCTCAGCCTACTTCCATTAGTTGACGGCCATGTTTCATGTACTTCTCACTTCGCTCGTGTTGCCCTAAATTTTTATAAAACACACCTAATCCGCACGCTAACTCCGATAGTTTTGGTGCGTTGTTCTCAGCATTGCTCTCATCCATGACAAGATCCTTGTAAATAGATCTTGCGATAGGGTCTTGATCAAAGTTTAGCGCTGAAACCGCGAGGTTAACCTTTTGATCAATAGTCAGCGTTTGTTTCTCTTCAGCGGTGAGTTTTGCCCATAACATTAATTGTGATTCGACGACTTTCGGCAAGTTTTTCTTACGCTTTAAACGCAAGAGTAAAAACTTTTTGAAAGAGCTTTTACTCAGACCCTTCAATAAATTCAAACGCAACTCTTCTATCTCAGGGCGATTACCGTATTGCTTAGATAAAGCTTCATTGTGCTGATAGGCACTCTTGAAGCGAAACGCGGCAATATCTTTATAAACTCTATCCAACCCTTTCAGGTAAGGATCCACTTCAACTTCATCAGCTAAATATTGCTCGTCAATACCTTCTTGAACAAAGACTTGGGTCAACATCACCAATATTGCTCCGGTAATAAAACCGCCAACATGGGCCATGTAGGCAACATTCGAACCTTCTACAAGATTTAATTGTAAGATTTCATACGCAATATACACTGGCAACAACAGAATAGCAGGTGCACGAAAGTAACCTACTAATACAAAGACCCAATAAAAGAATTCAATACGCTTTAGCCGATACAATGAAACATACATTGCCATCACAGCCGAAATTGAACCAGACGCCCCCACAAGCGGTATCGTCAAGTTGCCGCCGCTGAGTGAGGTATATAATGCAAACAATCCACCCGCACCCAAACCACCAATAATGTAGTACAGCAAAAATCTGGCAGAGCCTAAAGCCGCCTCAACCGCGAAACCAAACAGTAATAAAAACACCATATTACCAACAAGGTGCATCACACCACCATGCAAGAATTGATGCGTGAAATAAGTGACTATTTTATTATCTGAAGGCTTTAAACCATATGCCATGGAACTCACAGACTGAACCAAAGACTCTAGCGTTTCACGATTTTTTTGCCATTCATCAATTTTGCCGACAGGAACATAGCGACGGCGTTTTTTTTCTAAGAATGTGAAGAATTTCTCATCAAAAATAAGTTGCTGATACACCCATTCATCAACGTCTTTATAACTTTCAGGCAACTCTTCGTCATTTTCATCTTGATAAAATTCTCGATATGCCGGCCATTCTATATCGATGAGTTTCGAATCCACATAGTGGTCAACCGCTTGGTTAACCCGAGCACCATCTCCGGTTTGATAAAAGATAAACACCAAAATATTCAACAATAAAATCGCTAACAATGCGATCGGAGGAGATTGCCAATCAAGTCTTTTTTCAGTAGGGACTACTATCATTCCTTGTCTCTCAGAGTATTGTATGGATGCATCGCACACCCACATGTGTTGATAAAAATATATCCAGATGCGTTACCCAAGACTATATCGCAACAGGCGCCTTAATCGGTGGGTAAGGATGATAATCTTCTAAGGTAAAGTCATCGAACGTGAAGTCAAAAATACTCTTCACGTCAGGATTCAATCTCATTTTAGGTAAAGCAACAGGCTCTCTTGCTAGTTGCTCATTCATTTGCTCAACATGATTGTTGTAAATATGACAATCACCAAAAGTATGCACAAAATCACCTAGGTCTAAATCGCACACCTGAGCGACCATCATTGCTAGAAGCGCATAACTTGCGATGTTAAACGGCACCCCTAAAAATAGGTCTGCGCTTCGCTGATATAACTGGCAGCTGAGTTTATTATCTCGAGACACATAAAACTGAAACAGTGTATGGCATGGCGGCAAGCCTGCTTTGGCCATTTCTTCAATTTCCGCAGGATTCCACGCCGAAACAATCAAACGCCTAGACGTTGGATTCGTCTTAATTTCATTCAAAACCCAAGCGAGTTGGTCAACACCGGAAAAATTGCGCCATTGTTTTCCATAGACTGGGCCTAATTCACCCCATTGCCTAGCAAAGGCCTCATCATCTTTGATTTTTTCAATAAAAACGGTGAGCTCTTGTTTCCACTCATCAGAGTGTTTGCTAAATTTGTCAGCAAGCCCCTGCTTGTTCAAATAGTTCTGAAACGGCCACTCATTCCAAATGCCAACACCATTTTGTACCAAATAACGAATGTTGGTATCACCTCGTACAAACCACAACAGTTCATGAATGATACCTTTCAAAAAAACTTTTTTAGTCGTGAGTAGCGGGAATCCATCACTCAAGTCACACCGTAATTGACGACCGAATACGCTACGTGTACCTGTGCCTGTTCGGTCATCTTTTCCCGTGCCATTATCACGGACATCTTGCAGTAAATCGAGGTAGGCTTTCATGTCAGCAATATCTAGTTATTCTCAGCCTCACGAGCAACTGCTCGATAAGCAATATCATCACGATAGTACACATTGTCCCAAGAAATTTTCTCTACGGCCGCATAGGCATTTTTCTGAGCATCTGTCACACTATCCCCTAATGCGGTCACACATAACACTCTACCGCCACTCGTCACAACTTCTCCATCTTTTTCAGCGGTTCCTGCATGAAAAACTTTTACCATCTCGCTATTTGCCGCGTCGATTCCAGAAATAACAGCATTTTTCGCATATGCTTCAGGATAGCCTCCAGCCGCTAACACAACACCCACCGTTGATTGAGGCGTCCATTGTGCTTCCACTTCGTCTAAATCACCCATGATACCCGCGATACATAGGGATGCAAAGTCACTCTCCAAACGCATCATGATTGGCTGTGTTTCTGGGTCACCAAAACGGCAATTAAACTCTAATACTTTTGGTGTGCCTTGCGCATCAATCATCACTCCCGCATACAAAAAACCAGTATAAGGGATACCATTTTCTGCCATACCTTTCACGGTCGGTTCAATCACTTCACTCATGATACGATCATGCATTGCATCGGTGACGACAGGTGCTGGTGAATAGGCTCCCATACCGCCAGTATTTGGCCCTTCATCGTTATTTAAAAGCCTTTTATGGTCTTGTAAGATCGGGCAAACTTCATAACCTGTCTCATTTACCAAACAAATATACGAGAGTTCCCAGCCATGAAGAGGCTCTTCTAAATAACCAACCACTTCAGTTTGTGAATCACTCACTCCAAATTTTTTAGCAAACTCAACAATCTCATCTCGTGAACTTGAAACAAGTACACCTTTACCACCAGCTAAGTCTTTATACTTAAACACATATGGAGACATTTCTTTAAACGTTTCAAAAGCTTTATCTAAAGACTCTAAATTTGAAACTTCAACATATCCACCTGTTGGAATATTAAACTCATCTAAAAATTGTTTTGCAAAAACTTTATCACCCTCTAATTTTGCGCCTTTAGAATCTGGCCCAAAAACTAAAATTCCACGTTCTCGAAGGTAATCAGAAAAACCATCAACTAGTGGAGCTTCAGGTCCCACTACAACTAACTCTATTTCTTTTTTAACAATCTCGGTAAAGATATTTTCAAAGTTTTCTTTCTCAACATTTTGAACATTAAGCTCCAACTGTTCTGAAATTTTTAAAATCGCAGCTGACCCTGGAAGCGCATAAAGTGATGAAACTGAATCTGACTTTTTTAGAGATTTTGCTATTGCATGTTCACGGCCACCAGAACCAATAAGTAAAACTTTCATTTCAATACGCCTTTCTTAACTAATCAAATACTTATACAAAACTGGAGCGCCTGCTATCACAGCCTCCATAACAACATATAACAAAACATAAAGAGGAACATCTTTTAAAATCTTTAAAAAAAGCTGAGTCTTCGTGTACCCCTCTCCTTTATAGCTTTTAAAGCTCATCGAACTACCTAAGATTATTACAAAAAATAACCCTGGAAGATTCTCTTTTAGCGCCTCTATTAAATTCATATACGTGAGTTAGCACCTTAAAAATAAAGGTGCAATAAACAAAGTCTACCTAGAGTAAACCTCAAACTTTAAGTCATATTTATCAAAAGACTCTTTTGAAGAAGAGAGTTTAAGCCCCTCTGGAAGCTCAGGGTAATACGCATCCCCATTTTCAATCTCAGTAGCCACACGAGTGATAAAAAACTCATCTGTTTGCTCTAAAGAAGCTTTATAAATTTGAGCCCCACCAATGATAAACACCTTAGATGTGTCATAATCTGTCGCCTCTTTAGCACAAGCTATGGCTTTATCTATGGAGTCTGTCACAACCACACCTTCTGGAAGATCTAGATCTAAATTTCTAGTAAGAACTATTGAAAGCCTCCCTGGTAACGGGCGACCAATAGACTCAAAAGTCTTTCTTCCCATGATAATAGGGTGACCTTTAGTCGTTTCTTTAAAATATTTAAAATCAGATGGAATGTGCCAAGCCATCTCATTGCCTCGGCCAATACAATTATTCTTATCTACTGCTACAATCTGACAAACCTTACTCACTATATTGAAACCTCTGCAGCGATTCTTGGATGCGGATCATATTCAATCAGTTCAAAGTCATCACCTGTAAAATCAAAGATACTCTTAACTGATTGATTTAAAATCAGCTTAGGAAGCTTTTTAGGAGTTCTTTCAAGCTGAGTTTTAGCCTGCTCTACATGGTTATTATAAAGATGCACATCACCAAATGTGTGAACAAACTCTCCTGGAGCTAAACCACAGACCTGAGCCATCATCATTGTTAAAGCTGCATAACTTGCAATATTAAACGGAACACCTAAGAAGATGTCTGCACTTCTTTGATAAAGCTGACAAGACAGCTTTCCATTAGCAACATAGAACTGAAAGAAAGCATGACATGGTGGAAGAGCCATTTGATCTAACTCACCAGGGTTAAAAGCTACAACCAAGTGCCTCCTTGAATCTGGGTTTTCTTTAATGCTTCTTACCACATCTGCAATCTGATCAACTTTGTCACCATTTGGTTTCTGCCATGATCTCCACTGAGCACCATACACTCTACCAAGATCACCGTTTTCATCAGCCCACTCATTCCAAATTCTAACTTTATTATCAGTTAGGTATTTAACGTTTGTGTCCCCACTTAAGAACCAAAGTAGTTCATGAATGACAGCCTTAAAATATACTTTTTTTGTAGTTAAAAGAGGAAAACCTTCTTGAAGATCAAACCTTAACTGGTGCCCAAACAGTGATTTAGTACCTGTTCCGGTTCTATCTGTCTTTTCTTCACCTTCGGTTAAAACTTTGTCTAGTAGAGATAAATAGGTCTTCATGACGCCTCCTTCTTGTAGTATTTCAATAATATTATCCATTATTTACAAGAAAGACTAGACAGCATATTCCACAAACGGCTATATAAAAGACTGCTCTATGGGGAGGCACTCAGATGGAAATTAGAGATCCTATACACGGCTCAATAGCCCTTTCAAAGCCAGAAGTAGCCCTGTGCGATAGCGCAGCATATCAAAGGCTTCGAGCTATTAAGCAACTAGGCTTCTCAGAGTTCAGTTTTCCAGGCGCAACCCATAACAGATTCCTTCATTCTATTGGAGTAGCACATTTAGCGGGAAAAGCTTTTGATCAGATATTTAAAGACTACCGCTTTAGCACTGTAGAGAAAAGAGAGTCTTTAAGACAAACTCTTAGAATGGGCGCTTTGTTGCATGACATTGGCCACGGCCCCTTAAGTCACTCTACTGAAGAAGTTATGCCCCCAGTTGGCGATTTAAACATTAAAGCCTATGAGCATAAAAAAAATCCAGTTGATCCAAAAAGACAAGCTGACCATGAAGATTACACTATTAAATTTGTAACTGACTCTTCTTTAACTCAAGTTTTAGATGAAGCAGGAGTTTCACCTTTTCATATTGCAGCCTTAATTGATAAAGAGCTCCTTGTTGAAGATGATTTTTTTAAAGACCAAGGCTTAAACTTTAGAACTGTTTTAAGCCAAATAGTAAGTAGTGAGCTTGATGCTGATAGAATGGATTACCTTGGACGTGATGCATACTTTTGTGGGACAAACTACGGAAAAGTTGAGCTTGAATGGCTCATCAACCACCTTTCTTTTCACATTGAAGGCGACAATGTTCACCTAGCTTTAGGAAGAAGGGCTCTTTATACTTTTGATGACTTTTTACTTTCAAGACACCATATGCATTTAATGGTTTATTTCCACCACAAAGGAATAATCTATGAAGAGATGCTACACAGGTATCTAAAATCATATGACTGCACATTCACTCTTCCTAGCGATATTGAAGAGTATGTACATTGTACTGATATGGCTCTTTTTCAGCATCTGCACCAGGTCACAAACCCTTGGGCAAAAAGAATTTCTGAAAGAAAACCTTTTAAAGTGCTTTTTGAACTGCACACCACTGAACCGAATCCTAGGGTTTCAAAAATGAAGCTTGCCTTGGAAGATAAAAATGTAGAGTGCATCTTAGCAAACTCAACAGNNGGTAAGTATCACTCAAGTAGTGAAGCCGATAAATCTCAATCAATCTTTGTTGTTGATCCGTATGATAAGAGAACAAAACCTTATCGTATTGAAGAACAAACTGAAATTTTTCAAAAGTATGAAGAAATCAGACGTATTGAAAGGCTTTATGTAGCTCCTGAAGAGCTTGATAAGGCTGAGCAGATTATTGAGTCCCTATAAGGCTTAATCTCTTTACTCAACAACGATGTATATTGGAAGGTGATCAGACCCTGCAAAAGGGAGAACTGCCTCATAGTGTACTCTTAAGTCTTCTGATATGAATGCATGATCTAAACTGTAAGATCCAAAACTTGATCTTGCATCAATAAACGTGTCTTGCAGACTCTCCACAACACTTTCTCCAAAAGCCTGCTCAAGTACATAATAAGAATTACTCCTAGATCCAAAAAAACTTTTAGGAGCATTAAAGTCACCAATCATAACCACTGAGTCTTTTTCTGAAAAATACTCTTTAACCTGCAGCGCCTGACTGTAGTTGGGATTGTTTACTCCAGACATAACCTCAAAACCCGCATCAATTTTGCCAACACAGCTTTTTACAAACCTCCATGGGTTTGCAAGGTGAAGAGGGGAGAGTTTATATTTCTTGTCATTTTTCTCAACCTCTAGCTCAAGAAGTGGTCTACTCCAAAAATCTTCATTAAAATACTTTGAGCTGATGTTTCCACGTTTGTTCTCATAACACTGCTTCATCACATCAGACTCTAAAAAGTCCCCCGCCGTTAAAACACTATCTGTTAGAACTTCAATTTCATACTTACTAAAAACTCTTAAGCCGNNCGTCTATGAATATGAGGGTATGTTGCATTTAACAAATCATAAGTTTTTTGCTGAAAGTATTTAGGACAATACTCTCCTAAAATTAAAACATCCGGCCTTGCTTCTTCATCATTCACCAAAGCCTCAATGTTTTTCCACTGATTCACAGGATCAAAACCAGGGCGAAGGTCTTCAGAAATATTTTTAAGACCCTTTGCTGAGCTACAGCCAATATTCCACCAAAATACTTTTAACCCCCTACCCGCTAATACAGGAGCCTCACCAAGACTCCCATCTCGATAAACAAACTCCTCTTCAACAGACCAGGCTGATGATGAAAGCGTTAAAAAAAGCAGTGAAAATACTAAAGATCTCATAAAAGAGAGTATATCAGGCAGCAAGGCTCTTCCTTAGTCTAAATCTCTGCTTTGAAAAAAATTTCCCACTTTGCCGTTTTAGGTCAAACCACCTTCTCACAAGCAATTTAGGCCGTTTTCACGCTCAGACACTCCTTCAAAGACGTAATAATTTCAGGCTATTTAAACAAATCTCCAACCTCTTTCATTCCAAGAGACAGGTTCCTCTTAAAGTCCTCAACCACACCTTCATTGGCCAGGTCTGTAACCACTCTAATTTCTGCATAAGGAACGCTAAACTCACTCATTGCACTAAAAAAGCCTGCCGACTCCCAGGTCACAATATCAGCACTAGTTCTTTCTAAAATACCTGTTTTGACTTCCTCAGTGACCACATCCATATCACCGCTTGCACAAACCACTTTCTTCAAGATTTCAAACTCTATTGAGTCATTTATATACTCCGGGGTTTTCACAAAAGAAGATCTAAAATCATGCTCAACAACTTTTTGAACTTGAACCACTTCAAGTGGCTTTAAGTCTTTTAATGAACCACACGAACCTACAGCATAAACTTTTTCAGGGCTGTACTTTAAAACATACTTATAAGTGCTTAGAGCAAACTTAAGCTTTCCAAGGCCTCCAACAACAAGCTGAAGATCTTTATACTTATAACCATCTGGATTCTTCTCTACCCTGTTTAAAACTGAAACCAAAGATTTCAGCTCTTGCTTTAAAGGGACTAAAACTAGGCGCATTACTTCTTCTTTTTACCTTTTTTCCCAAAAAACAAACCTCTTGCAGAAGAAGAGGATGAAAACATTGAAGCAGCTTTTCCAGAAGACTTCTTACCGCCCTTCTTCTTAGAGCCTCTACCATTTTCTTCTTTATCTTTTCCACTTCTCTCTCGGCGCCCTTTAAAGCCACCTCTTTTAGAAGTTTTCTCTTCAGCAACTTGAGTTCTAAATTTATCAAAGAACGGTTTTCTTACACTACCTTCATTGTGCTCAACTAAAGAAAAATCAATCTTACCATCTGAAACATCAACATTTAAAACTTTGATTTTAACTTTATCTCCAACTCTAAAGACTTTTCCTGTCTTCTTGCCTCTTAGAGTCCAAGTCTCTTCATCATAAATAAAGTGATCATCTGAAAGCTCTTCAAGTTTAACTAAACCATCAAGCGGAAACTCCCTTAAAGTTACAAAAGCTCCAAACTTAACAAGAGAGCTGATATAACCATCAAACTCTTCACCTACATGAGACTCAAAGAATCTGCATTTCTTAACAGAGGTAACTTTACGTTCACATTTTACTGCACGCTGCTCAGCTGCACTTAAAATAGTTCCCATTGAAGCAACATCTTCATCACCATAAGCTTTATACTTCTTATTTAAATGACTCTTAATCTGTCTATGAATCACCAAGTCAGGGTAACGTCTAATAGGAGACGTAAAATGTGCATAGTGAGTGAAGTTTAACCCAAAGTGTCCACAGTTTTCATGTGAGTATTGAGCCTGCTTCATAGATCTTAAAATAAAACCTTGTGCTATGGCTGAAACGTTCACATCCTCTACATCTTCAAGCTTTTGAGATAACTTTTGAAAATCAAAATTCGTTCTGATTTTTCCTATAGTCATATTGAGGAATGAACCAAGCATCATATGAAGTTTTGAAAGGTTTTCTTTCTCAGGTGGTTCATGAATTCTATAAAGCTGCGGTGTTTTCTTACTGTCTAAAAACTTTGAAGAACAGATGTTTGTTACAAGCATCAACTCTTCAATCAATCTATGAGAAAAAATACGCTCTTCTTTAACAAGGTCAGTTGGCTCACCAACATCGTTCACTAAAACTTTTACAGAAGGGACATTAAAATCAATACTCCCATCTTTCATTCTCTTATCATTTAAAATCTCTGAAAGCTCTGCTGCCATTTTAATGACATCACAAACAACCGGAGGGTGCTCACTTTGAACACCTTCTAAAACCTCTTGAGCTTCACCATAAGTTACTCTTGCATGAGAGTTCATAACACCTTCAAAAAAAGTGTAATTTAAAACTTCCCCTGTAGGAGAAATATTCATTTCACAGCAAAAACAAAGCCTATCCACTTTAGGGTTTAAAGAACAAAGACCATTACTAAGTTCTTCTGGAAGCATTGGGCAAACATAGTTTGCTAAGTAAACACTTGTTCCCTTTTGATAAGCTTCTCCGTCTAAAGTTGAACCCATAGGCACGTAGTGACTCACATCCGCAATGGCAACAATTAACTTATAACCCTTTGGAGTTTTTGTGACATATACAGCATCATCAAAATCTTTTGCCGTAACACCATCAATAGTGATCAAAGGCGTGTTTCTTAAGTCTCTACGACCAGCCTTATCTTTTTCTTTAACCTGATCCCCATGCTTTCTAGCTTCTTTAAGAGCCTTATCAGAAAAATCCACTGGAACTGAATGCTCATGAAGAATTCTGATGTTATCAGTATTTGGATCAACCTCACTACCAATAGAGCTAGTGATATTACCAGTGAATGTACCTCTAAAGTCTTTTTTCCTATTTGAAGCCGGCTTTTTTCTAGGATCTGGATATTTAGTAACTTCAACTAAAACAAGCTCCCCTTCCTTTGCACCAATTGAGTTTTCAACTAAAAGCTCTTGGCCCCAGTTGTGTGCACTGTCTTTTAAAAAGAAAGTCCCATCAGTACTATTGCAATAAAGCCTTCCAATAAATTTATCAGCATCTCTTTCAACAACTCGAACAACCTGTCCACGTCTACCAAACCTGCCACCACGGCGGTTTATACTAATTTCAATTAAATCATTTGAGAAAACCCCAAACATCTCTTCTTTTGGCACATATACGTCTTCAACAGTGTCATCTTCACAAACAAAAAAACCAAAACCATCAGGGTTTCTTTTAATCCGTCCAAACAGTCCGTCATCTGATTGTTTTTTATGTTTCTTAAAGTCTTTAGATCCTCTCTTAAAGCTACTTAGATTAGCTTTAGATTTTTTAGCAGTTGTTTTCTTCTTACCACTACTTTTTTTAGAAGATGCCTTGGAAGAGGATTTTGAAGCCACCTTCTTAGTAGACTTCTTTTTAGCTTTCTTTTTATCACTCTCACCAAGCTTCTTTTTTGTTTTCTTTTTACTACTCATTATTTCCTTATTAACTGTCTACGCTTAAACGTGACAAATGTTCTGTCAAAAACTGCTTTTTACCTTCAAGTACTGAAACGTGTTTTTTATCTGCCGCTACAAGTTCTTCTGGAGCATTTTGTAGATATCTCTCATTTGAAAGTTTTCCAGAGACTTGTTTTAAATCCCCTTCAATTTTTGACATGAGTTTATTAATTCTTTTTATTTCTTCAGCTATATCAACCAACCCTTCTAAAGGAACGACAACCTCTACCGTGCGCCCTTTTAGTTTAAGTGGTGTTACAGCACAGTTCTTTAATGACTCAGGCTCTTCAAAGCTTAAATCTTCTACTAACGCTAATTTCTTAATTACAGCCTTATGCATCTGCAGAATCTTTTGTGATTTTTCATCCCTTGGAACTAAGAATGACTTCACCGGCTGACTCACTTTAATTTGGTTCTCACCTCTGATGTTTCTAATAGATGAAATACACTGTCTAATCACATCAGCATTTAAAGTTGATTCTTCTGCAATCTCAAGATCCTTAAATGACTCCGCACTTGGATAATCCACCAAAGCTAAACTTTCTTTGTTCTTTGTTGGAAGATTTGAATAGATCTCTTCTGTTGTAAAAGGGATAAACGGATGAAGAAGTTTAATGATGTTATCTAAACAAAAAGACAACACCCCTAAAGCTGTTTCTTTTTCAGTTTCATCTTCACCGTAAACTCTAATTTTTGAAAATTCCAAGTACCAATCACAAAAATCATTCCAAACGAATTGATAAAGATCTTGTGCTGCTTCTGAAAACCTTAAATCTTTAATCTTTTCATTAGCGCTATCAGTAGTCTTCTTGAGCGACTCTAAAATCCAGCGGTCAAAAGTGTTAAAGTCTGACTTTAAAAACTTATCTTGATCATACTTAAAGTTATTCTCTTCAACTAAAGTTAAGCAAAACCTTGTAGCGTTCCAAACTTTATTGATGAAGTTTCTATACCCCTCAAGTCTTTGTGTTGAAAACTTAATGTCTTTTCCTGAAGCCATTTGAGACATCAGTGTAAATCTTAAAGCATCTGCCCCGTAGTTTTCAATCAACTCAACCGGATCAATAGAGTTTCCTAAAGATTTTGACATCTTTCTACCTTGAGAATCTCTGATTAAACCATTTAAATAAACTTTTCTAAACGGAACATCTTTTTGATATTCCAACCCTTGCATCATCATTCTAGCAACCCAGAAGAAGATGATATCAGGACCTGTAACAAGAATGTCTGTTGGGTAAAAAGTCTTTAGAGCTTCTGTATCTTCAGGCCACCCCAAAGTACTAAAAGGCCACAGAGCTGAACTAAACCACGTGTCTAAAACATCAGTTTCTTGAACCAGATGTGTTCCACCGCATGAACTACAAGCTGTCGGATCTTCTTGCTCAACAATATACTCATTACAGTCTGAACACTGCCATACAGGCATTCTGTGCCCCCACCAAAGCTGTCTTGAAATACACCAGTCTTGGATATTGTTCATCCAGTTAAAGTAAGTCTTCGTCCACTTCTCAGGATAAAACTCTGTTGTACCTGTTTCAACAGCTCTAATTGCAGGCTGTGCAAGATCATTCATCTTCACAAACCACTGCTCTGACAAATAAGGCTCTACTACACAACCTGATTTTTCACAGTGCCCAACAGACTGCTTGTGTGGCTCAACTTTTTCTAAGAGCTCTTGCTCTTCTAAGTCTTTAACAATCTTTTTTCTAGCTTCTTGAACATGAAGCCCTTTATAAGGACCGCAGTTTTCATTTAAAGTCCCGTCAGGATTTAAAAGGTTAATTTGTTCAAGGTCATGTCTTAAACCAACTTCATAATCATTAAAATCATGAGCCGGAGTGATTTTAACAACACCCGTTCCAAACTCGGGATCAACATAGTCATCTCTAATAATTGGAATCTGTTTATTCATAAGAGGCAAGTCTACAGTCTTGCCAACTAAGTCTTTGTACCTCTCATCATCAGGATGCACACAAATTGCCGCGTCCCCCAAAAGAGTTTCAGGTCTTGTTGTTGCAACCACTAGGAATTGATCAGTCCCTGAAACCTTATATTTAATATGCCACATTGATCCTTTGATATCTTTATATTCAACTTCGATATCAGAGATTGCTGTTTGCAGCTTAGTACTCCAGTTTACAAGTTTTTTACCCTTATAGATAAACCCTTTCTTATAAAGAGTTACAAAAGTTTTACGAACCGCTTTTGAAACATTGTCATCAAGAGTAAATGTTAACCTGTCCCAGTCACATGAATCCCCTAAGCGCTTCATCTGTGAAACAATTCTATCCCCGTATTCTTCTTTCCATTTCCAAATCTCTTCAACAAACTTCTCACGTCCAAGATCTAAACGGCTAACACCTTCTTTTTTTAACCTTTTTTCAACAACGGATTGAGTTGCAATACCTGCATGGTCCGTCCCTGGAAGCCACAGCGTATTGTAACCACGCATTCTGTGCCAACGAACCAACACATCTTGGATAGTGTGATTAAGAGCATGACCTAAGTGCAAAAAACCTGTCACATTAGGAGGCGGAAGAATGACTGAAAAGGGAGGCTTTGTTGAGACATCTTCGGCTTTAAAATCACCACGGCTAGCCCAAAAATTTGCTATTTTTTCCTCAACTTCTTTTGAATTGTATCTACTCTCTAACATAAAACCTTCTTAAAATACTCAAGACTCATCAGCTACTTAACAANNAGCAACTCTTTATAAAAAAGCACAATAGCTCATTAAACCTAGATTACGCAACGGATTCAGTCTTTCTTAAACTTAGGCTTCCCCTTAGGTTTTGCGTAGTTCTTAAGCTTTCTGACCCCGTCATTCTTTTGGATCTTACTACCACCCCTATTGATTTTAACATATGGAAACTCGTAGCCAGTTCTTGTAACAGAAAATGAGACCTCTAAAGTTGCAAAAACCCTAATTCCTTGGGCTGCAGACCTTCCTGACAAAGCCTCCCCAAAGCCTATTTTGACCTCTGTAAGTGGTGCGGGCTGAAAACCAAACCATGTGTTAAGCGCTACAAATTGAGGATTAACAGCCTGATAATAAAAACTGCCCGCATTATACTCATCTATAAGCCTCAGCCTGTCCGTCGGGTCATCTTCATCACCATCTTTAATAATTGGTGTTTGCCCCTCTAGACCAACTCCAAGCCTTCCACCCCACAGCTTAAACTCTGGCCTCACAACAAAAACAAAGTTTTTTGCATAACTCCTAAAGGGCCAATTTACACCACCATAGAGCCAAAGCCTAAAGTACTTAAAAGAGTCTGTTCCCGCCCAAACTCCTGCCTGGAGCCAACTTGTGCCATCCCCAATAGAAACCTCATCAGACCCAAAAACATTGTCATGAAAACTTAAAAAGAGCTTTAAATCACCTATAAGGTTAAACATGTTGTCAGCTTGATCTCCAGGGGTTGTGAGAACTCTATTCACACCAAACTGCAGCCCTTTAATGTCTGTATTTCGACGACTGTCATCACCAACTTTACTTCTCGATAAGCCAAGCAAAGCTCCTGCTGAAGCCGACCACTTTAGCGACAAATCGTTTTCAACACCCAAATAGGCATTATACGCCTCAAAATCACCAATAAGATCAGCCCCACCACCTTCTTTTGAGAAGTTGTCTCTAGCCTGAAATCTATCCATTTCATACTTCACTGCAAACCTACCCACTTTAAAACGTGGCGGCTCAATCTGCCCATAAGTTCTCTCTGCATAAGCTTCGTGCACACTAAAAAAGCTTGAAATGAAGCTAAGCAGCAAAATACTATAAAGTTTATTTCTCAACATACATTTAAAGGGTAACAAGAAGTCCATGACCAAAACAACCGCTTCTAGAAAATCTTCGCTATTAATTTTGTTCCTTGTCGTTCTAATCGACCTAATTGGCTTTGGAATGATTCTACCTCTCATCCCCTTCTTAGGGAAAAGCACTGGTGTGAGCGCTCCAATGGTTGGACTCCTCATGTCTATATACTCCATGATGCAGTTTCTCTTCTCTCCTTTTTGGGGAGGCGTGAGTGACCGCTTTGGAAGAAAGCCTGTTTTGCTAATAAGTATTTTAGGGGCTGCCATTTCACATACAGCTTTTGCATTTGCTGCAGGCTACTGGGCTTTATTTTTAACAAGAATGTTTGCCGGCTTTTTCAGTGCTAACATTTCAACTGCAATGGCTTCTGCCGCAGATCTTTCTGATGAAAAAAACAGAACTCAAACGATGGGTTTAATCGGAGCCGCTTTTGGATTAGGTTTTGTACTCGGCCCCTTTTTAGGTGCACAAGGAGCAACCCTTGGACAGTCTTTTGGCTTTGGAGATCAGTTCTCCTCTCTTCTTGCAGGAGTACTTTGCTTCATAAACTTTATTTTCTGCCTTTTTGTTTTTAAAGAAACTATTAAAGAAAAACAAAGTTCTTTAAAAATAAATGTTAAGAAGCTAAATCCTTTTTCAGCTTTAATAAATGTAAGCTCAACACTTAAAAACTCCATTCTCTTATTTTTTGCAGCAACGATGGCTTTAGCTATTGTAGAAATTGTTTTATTCTATGCTGTTAAAGAACAGTTTAACTGGGGTTACCAAAAAGCAGCCCTAGGTTTTGCTGCTGTTGGCCTAGTTATGGCATTTACTCAAGGCGGAGTCATTAGACCTCTAAAGAAAAGACTTTCTGAAATTCAAATCATTTGCATTGGAGGCGTTCTCTTTTGCCTAGGGCTTCAAGGAGCTTTTATTTATTCAAGCCTTGCTCTTTTTGGCTCATCAATTCTCTTAATGAGCTTTGGTTACGCTCTTTTAAACCCTGCCCTAAACGGCTTTATAAGCCTTCAAGCAAGCCAGGGTTCTCAAGGCCAAACATTTGGCGTAACACATGGGTTTTCAGCTCTATCACGCATTATAGGGCCCATTCTTGGCACATACATCTTACAAGAATATACCGTTAAAACCCCTTTCTTGCTCTCTTCCGTACTCATAGGGCTTGCATTAGCTATCTTCTTAGCTTTTAACCAAAAAAAACAGCCGCGAAGTAACCTTATCGCCTAGGTACAGTTCTTGCTCTTATAAAGGCATGTTTAAAGCCCTAATCGCTTTTTTTTGCCTCACCCTCTTGCCCCAGGCAGGATACAGCATCTCATGTGGTCAGGTACTCACCCCACCTACCCCTATTGATATTATGTTTTCAACCATTTGGGTTAAGAATCCAAGCAAACACATGCCCTAAATGAAAAAGTCGCATCTCAAATTCTAAAAGCAGCTCGACCTGAAGAAAAAGAAGCCTTCTCTTTTGTACTTAAACATTTAACTCGCGCTCACGTTTCTTTTTCTAAGCTTAGACTTGGCTTAGAGCAGTCAGCACTCGATTTTATAGCAGCCAACCCAATTCTTGCCAAAAGTGGAAACTTTGTAAACTTCAGCATTTTTGAACTGCTCTCACGGGGAACATATGATCCGAATAACTCACGAAGCCTATTTATAAAAAGTAATTTTTGGACACTACAGCTATTAATGGAGAGAAGAAAAACCCTTGGACTTCCTGACAAAATGGCAGTTTTTGCAGACGCTGAAACCATGGTGACATCCATGGTAAAAACCCAAACCAAGGACATCATCATTACAGATGATGCAAGCTTCTCTGGAATGCAGCTGGCAGACTCACTCTACAACCTAAATAGAGCCGCTAAACTTTGGGACCTTAGCGGGCTTAATATTCATCTTATAATTCCCTATGTAACAGAAGCTACCCTCTCTCGTTTAAAAGAGTTTCAAGCTGACACAAAGCAAGGCTCCACCTCAACATGGACTCCACCTCAAGTGCACCTTTACTCACAAGAAAGGATTCCTAGTTTTCATCAAACAGTTTTAACTGCAAGACAAAATAAGTCTCTTTCAGAAGAAACAGCTTTAAAGATTCAAGAGCTTTTTAGTTATGAGCCAAGACAAACCCTGACGTACTTTGACCACAAAATCCCCGACTTTGTATCATCCGTTTCTACCCAGGCAGGATCCTCAACTAATCATATTGTTGAAACATTCACTCTTACAAACACAAGAGGTCAGGTTGAACAGTTTAACCTTGTTAAGTCACAACCCTCTCCCTATAAAGAACCCATCACAAGAACAGAGTATTAACAAAAAAGCCTTCAACTCTGGTTGAAGGCTTAAGTGCTTTTTCAAATTTAAGTCTTAGCTTAGAGGTCTAAACTAGGAGCCTCTTGGTTTGCAAAGTCATCTTCAGGAAGATTTGTAACTTCAGCTTCAAGATCTTTCAGGTCCTGCTTTAATTTTTGGTCATCAACAACTGGATCAGGGATTGTTCTTTGCCCCTGCTCAAGCATTGTAATGTGAGAGTTTAAGATTGCCTTTAAGTTATTTTCAAACTGTAAACGCACTCTACGAAGCTCAGATATATCCTGATAAATTCTTCTTAATGAATCCTTAGCATCTCTAGTGATCATTTCTGCTTTATGATGAGCATCGCTAATAATAAGTTTAGCCTCTCTACTTGAATCTTCTTTAATTCTTGTAGACATCTCTGTCGCGTTAGCCAAAGTCTTTCTTAAAAGGTCTTCTCTCTCTTTGTACTCTTGCAGCTCCACTTCTACTTGCTTCAAACGCTTGGTCATATCCTGATGACCCTCAAAGCTCTTCTCAAAATTTCTAGCCATTTTTCTCATAAATACACTTACTTCAACAGGATCAAAACCCCTCATTTTTTTTGAGAATTTTTTAGTGTTGATTGTGTTAATGATTTCGAAAAAATTTGTTTTCAATTTAAGGCCCCCTGCTAACTGGTAATATGAAAACACACTTAAACCCTTGCAGGCAACAGTTTTAAACGCTTTTAAAACGATATGAGAGCCTCTTAGGGCGCTGCATCCTGAACTTGCCCTGATTTTAAACCCCTCATCAGCATCAAGCTCACAAAAAAAAGGCACCTCGCAGGGCGCCTTTTTCACTTCATTAATTATGTTGCCTATTTAAGGATTAAAGACATTCCTTAATAGAGTCTGCAAATTCTCTGTGTACAGCATCTTGAATCTTCACAGCGTTCTTCTTGAATGCTTTGATTTCAATGTTCAGCGTTTCAGAAACCGCTTTGATCTCTTTCTTAAGTTCAGCATGAAGCTCTTTAATAGCAGTCACTTTATTAGACTTTATCTCTACAACTACAGCCTTCTGCTCTATAACTTTAACTTCATACTCTTCAACAAGCTCTTTCACCTTCTTGTCTCTTTCCTCAATTAAAGTCTTCACAGCCTCTTCATACTCAATATCAAGTTTACTTACAGCAAGCTCTTTAACTTCAATCAGATCTGTAGAACTTGATATCTGCACACCTAAAAGCCCTACTCTTTCAAGAAATCTTAACAAGGCATCTTCTCCAGCTTTAAAGAATGCCCCTATAGCTTTCCCAATAAACCTAACCACATGACAAAACAGCCTTTTCAAAAATCCAAAAAGTCCCTTTTGTTTTGTACACACCTGTCTACTCTCTTCAGTTTGAACTTCTTCGATTTTAGTATCAAGCTCAGAAATAAGAACTTCTCTTTCCTTTTTGTGGATTTCAGTTAGCTCTGTAAGTTTTGTTTCATAGTATTCAACAAGCTTCTTCTGCTCAGCTCTAGAAGTTTTAACAATCTCATGAATCTCAAGAGTTTGCTCTTTAATTTCCTCATTAAACTTAGTTACAACTTCTTTTCTCTCAAGCTTATACTCTTCTCTAAGAACTGTGATTTTTTCTTTTTTATTAGAAATCATCTCTTCATACTCATCAAACCACTTAGCATCTTCGATTTCAGTTCTTCTAACAATGTACTCTTTATCAATACATGCATTACGCTCAATTTCTTCATCAACAGCGACACTGCACTCTTCAACTTCACCATTTGCTAAAATCTCAAACTCAGATCCTAGATCTATTTCATTTCCATCAGCTGAATAAAAGATAAGTCTAGATGTATCACCAACAACATTTAGCTTTACATTTATACTTAGATCATCACCCGTAAAAGGACCTATGATGCCACCGTCTGTATTCTTCCAATACCTCATTTTAGCCTGGTAAACACTTTTCCCGTCTTCTGAGGAGATCTTCTTAATCTCAAGTCTGTCATCAGATAGTATAATCTGTTCATCAGAGTCGTTATTTTTAACTACAACATCTAAAGAAATTTTATTATCTGCAGACCCGCCATTATCTACACTAAATAAGAAGTTGAAAGAAATCGCGCCCTCTCCATCTTCGTATAAAAAGAACTGTCCCTCATACCCTTTTGGAGTAGAACCTATAATAGGATGCCCTGACCAACTGTAGTAGTTATAGTTAACATCAGCTGGAAGAGGCCCTCTATGCGGAGTTATGTTTGTAGTGCTATCAGAGCTTTTTAACACATAAGCTCTTTTAGAACTGCACTGCAATGGCTCTTCTTCTGGGACTTCTACCACTGGATCAACTGGCTCCTCCTCTTCTGGAACCTCTACCACTGGATCAACTGGCTCCTCCTCTTCTGGAACCTCTACCACTGGATCAACCGGCTCCTCCTCTTCTGGAACTTCTACCACTGGATCAACCGGCTCCTCCTCTTCTGGAACTTCTACCACTGGATCAACTGGCT
>JBOEFV010000077.1:0-9234 GCA_050633065.1 Bdellovibrionales bacterium | reverse complement strand
AGATGTTTTACCAACACCTGGAGGTCCACCAAAACAAAGGATAGGTCCTTTTAATTTATCTTTTAATTGTCTTACAGCAAGAAACTCTAAAATACGTTCTTTTGCTTTATCTAAATCATAGTGATCAGCGTCTAGAATTTCTCTAGCTTTAGCAAGATCTAAGTTGTCTTCAGTAGATTTAGACCAAGGAAGATCACACATCCAATCAAGGTAGTTTCTAATCATAGAAGACTCACTTGCATCTGGGTGCATTTTCTCTAAACGGGCAAGCTGTTTTAAAACTTCCTTTTCAACAGCTTCAGGCATTTTAGCCTCTAAAACTCTGCTGTTATAGTTATTAACGTCATCGTTCTTGTCAGAGCCTTCGCCTTTTTCGTTAAGTTCGTTCTTAATAGCCTTCATTTGCTCACGTAAGAAGTACTCTCTTTGGGATTTTGTAAGCTGATCTTTTGGAACGCCTGTGATTGTAGATTGAACTTTAAGAACATCTAGCTCACTTGCCAAAAATCCATGTACAAGATGAAGTCTCTTTAAATGATCAGCCTCTTCTAAAACACATTGTGAGTTTTCAATTTTAAGTCCTAAGTTACTTGCTAAATGGTCAGCAAATTTACCGGGGTCTTCAGAAACGTTGTCTAAATCAAAAAGAATTCCTGCAGAAAGAGCTTTTCCATAACTAAGAGTCTCCTCAATCATAGACTTACATTCTTCCATAAGAAGTTTAACTTCAGGAGTCACTTCAATTGCATTAGGCTCAAACAACTGCTCAACTTCAACTTCAAAGAACGGGTCTTCATTAGAAAAGTTAAGTACTTTAGCTTTGCAAATACCTTGAGCTAAGATTTTAATGCGGCCATCAGAAAGTCTTCTAATAGGTCTTACGATTTTAGCAATAGTTCCAGTTCTATAAATCGCATCTGAAGTCGGCTTATCATCTGCTTTTTCTACTTGTGTAGATAAGAAAATATATCTGTGTGTTGAAAATGATTTCTCTACGGCTAATACAGAAGAATCTCTGCCTATATACAAAGGCAGTGCCATGTAGGGAAAAACAACCATGTCTCGAACAGGAAGTAATGGTAAGTGTGTTGGAAGAGCGTGGTCTGCTTTCTTGTTGTTTTTATCTGAGCTCATTATTAAGCCTCCTCATGTGATATTTAATCGGGAAGGTTTGCAAAAGGCTTAAAGGGTCATAATCCTGACATTTAAAGTCAGGACGTTTGTTATAAAGTGCTGAAAATGCAGTATTTTATAAAGGTTTTTTGGGGGCTAAAGGTCGAGGTTTTGTGGTGAAGTTTATATTTGAAGAGGACCTTTCAACAGATGAAGAAAGGTCTATTTTTTAAAGCTCTTTGGATTCGGTGTTCTCTTCCTCAACAGTGCTCATTAAAACGATGCTTTTATCCTTTACAGTTAAGGGCATAAGAGGGCTTGAGAAGTTATGATCATCGCGTACTAAGCCTTGTGGTAAGCACTTGTGAGTGATGATAGAAGTTCTTTTCAAAGCGGTTAATAAAGATCCTCTAGAAGAAATATCAAAGTAGCCATAAATGCTATTTAAAATTACTCCAAGCTCAATACCTCTAAAGATATAAGCATTTATTGGCTCTTGGAATTTATTCTGAAAATCCTGGCCACATTTAGAACTTAGGATTTGAGGTTCAAAGTAAGAACTTGCAAAAACAGAGTTTTCAACAAAGCGCTGCCCCCTCTCTAATAAATCAGTGTCATTCCAGAGATGAGTTCCTAAAAGTTTTAAGTCTTCAACATCAAAGTATGCAAGAGTTGAGGCGATAAGGCCGCCGTTTTTAGCGCCGTCAGCGACAAAGAGAGCGTCAAAATCTACTTGTGGTTTTAAAATCTCTTCAAGCTTGGGTGATGCTGTTTTTCCTCTAGAGCGAGATGATCTTTTCCAAATTTTTAAAGCTGCTTTATATTCTTCTTCGCGGCCCTCAGGAGTTAAAAGACCTACAAGGCTTTTAACAGCATTTGGTAGGGCGCGCCTTTCTGAAATATCATACTCAACAGTTTTAACAATTTCCCCGCCTTTTTTTGTAAAGCTTTTTTCAAAGGCTTCAGCGTATCTGTTTGAAAAAGATTTCTTTGAATGGAGGATGGCAACTTTTTTAATGTCCATAGTTTCAATAGCTATGGAGGCGATAAGGTCAGTATAGGTTTCTAAAGATTGAGAGCTTTGAAAGCCATACTTAGAAGCGTCAGTCAGTCCTTCTTTTTGACTTAGAATTAAAGAAGGCACTTTATACTCTTTTGATTTTTGAAGTAAAACTTCAGCAGTTTTACCAACGAGTCCTCCAATAATAGCGATGGGCTTGTCATTTTTCATCAGTTCATCAAAAGCTAATGAGACCTGGTTTGGGTCTCCTTCCGAGTCTAGAACCGCTAGTTTAAACTTTGTCTTGCTAGAAGCCTCCCAAAGATTAAAAGAGTACTGCAGGCCTTTTAAAACTTGCTGACCAACAAACTTATACTTTCCACTAAGAGGGATGATAACACCTATGACGTCTTTATTTGGAGAGGTGTAGACATGCCCTCTAATCATAAGCTCATCACGGCGGCTTTTATATTCAGGAGCTTCTAAAAGATGTGAGTAAGTCTCTAAGTTTGAGATTGCCAATTCAGGAGAGTTATTTTCAAAATAATAAGCTGTAAGGTTTAGAGCGGCCTGTGGGTGAAAAATTCTTAAAGAAGGGTCTTCAAGTATTTTTTTGGTTTCCCCACCGGTCATTTTAATTTGTAAAACGTCTTGTGCTTGTTTGTAAGTGTCTTGAGCTAGAGTTTTATTCTTTGTCTTTGTAATGATGTTTTTAGCGCTATATAGATAATCAGAATAGCGAGCATTTTTAATAAGTAAAGGGGCTCTTAAAACCTCTACTTCTTCAAGAGAGCTTTGATCAATTAATTTATGATACTTTACATAATCTAGGGTCTTAAGTGCGGCTTTATTATCGCCTTGTTTAGAAAGAAGTTTTGTCTTTCTAAGGAGAGCTTTTCCGTCTAAAGGAGAAGAGTATTTAGAGTCTAAAATTCGAGAGTAAGACTTTAAGGCGCCGTCACTGTTGCCGGTCTTTTGTAGGAGATCTCCCATTAACAAGAGGGCATCATCAGATAGGTTGTTTTCAGGATATGTGGATAAAAGATTGTTTAGATTTGAAATGGCAAGATTTGGATTGTCCTTAGAAATTTTCTGAGCTCTTAAAACTTCATTTCTATAACTGTCAGATGCTTGCAGAGCCTCTTCTTTTAGCTCCATTGTCTTACAGCCTGAGAGAAAGATTAAAAATAATATAGTGTATTTAAACATAGTTCACCTATCTTTTTCTGTTCATTAAAGTTTCTTGAATTTTCTTTGAGTATTCTTGTACCAGAGGAGAGGTTCTTTGGCTTAAAACTTTTAAAGCCTCAAGCTCTTCAGATGTCAGGTTTTCTGGAAAGTCGACAACGACTTTAATAAGCATATCACCGCGACCAGTTCCCCCAACCTTAGAAAAGCCTTTTTGACGAAGTCTAAAAACTTTTCCAGTGTGTGTGTTTGCTGGAATATTTAAGACAGCTTTTCCTGCAAGGGTTGGAATGTTGACCTTTCCCCCAAGGACAGCGTTACTTAAGCTAAGAGGTAGATCCATATAAACGTTTCGCCCTTTTCTTTCAAAAAGAGGGTGAGGAAGAACATCAATATAAACAAAAAGGTCTCCCTTTCTGCCAGACCTTAAAACAGGCCCTTCATTTTTAAGTTTTAGCTTTTGCCCTTCTTTAACGCCTTGAGGAACGGTCACTTCTAAGCGGACCTCTTCTTTGCCGCCAAGGGGAGAATTTCTGTAAAAATGAATTACCTTAGAGCAACCCTGAGCGCACTCTTCAAGGGCAAGGAGAAGAGAGTATTTGTAATGAGGAACTCTTGAGTTGTTAAAGTTAAAGTCTGTTGCTGTTGCCGTGCTATCAGGGTTCCAGCCAGGGTTTGTGTCTTCTTCTGCAAAGCCGCCATCGTCATCATCATTAAGTTCTGCAGAAAGAGTGTACTCTGAAAGTTTTTTATAAGCATCATTGATTTTACTAAAGATTTCTTCAGGGTTATCAATGCCAGGGTTTCTATCAGGGTGGTACTTTAGGGCAAGTTTACGATAAGCTTTTTTAATATCAGCTAGTGAAGCTCCGGGTTTTAAACCTAAAAGGGTATAGTAGGCGTTTAAATTCAAAATCAGTTCTCACTCGAAGCAGGTTTAGTGGCAATCACAACTTGTGCATGTCTAAGAACCTTATCATGGTAAAGGTAGCCTTTTCTCATCACATCGTAGACAGACCCCTCTTCAAGATCAGGAGAGGGCACTTGGCTTAAGGCTTCAGCTTGTTCAGGGTTAAACGGTTTATGCTTGCAATCAATTTCGTTGATTCCATGTTTTGTAAAGACAGCCTTAAGTTCTTTCTCGGTTAGTTTTACTCCGTCTAAAAAAGATTGGAAGTTTTCTGATGTAACTTCCATTTCCAGTGCTTTTTCAAAAACGTCTAAAGCATTTAAAAGGTCTCTTGCAATATACTCTCCACCAAATTTCATTAGGTCAGAGCGCTCTTTGATGGATTGTTTTCTAAAGTTATCAAACTCAGCTCTTAAATAAAGGTATTCTTTTTTAGAAGCCTCAAGTTCAGATTTAAGAGTTTCAGTTTCTGAAAGAGGAGGGGTATCATTTTCCGGTAAATCGGGAGCTTCGTTCTCAATATCTACTTTGGGGTCTTTTTCATCATTACTCATATAAATCCTCCTCTAGAAAGCAAAGCTCTCTAAATACCTCATTTGGAATTTCAAATCCAGTAGATGTTAACGCCCATTGCTGATTATTATAAGAGATTAGCCCGCGTTGTTCCAACTTGGACAAGCTTTGCCAAAGTCCAGAAGGCAACTTTTTTTGCCCAAATTTTAAGACAAGACTGTCTTTACTCATCCCTTTAAGCTGTCTTAAGGAAGTATGGCAAAAATCTGTAAGCGCTTCGTGTAGTTTAAGCACTTCTTTTTTCTGGTGAGGTCTATCAGGGCTTTCTATACAGGCTTCATATTTTGAATAAACCCCTGTGTTCCAAAGCCTTGTGCCCCAGTCAGAGGATTTTATATAAGAATGAGCCCCCATTCCTAGACCTAAGTACTCACGGTCTTCCCAGTAGCCGCGATTATGCTGAGATTCAAAGCCTTCTTGGGCATAGTTTGATAGCTCATACCTAAAGATCTTGTTTTCATGAAGCCTCTTGGTGATTAAATCCATCATTTCAGTCTGCTCCTGATCATTTGCGCGGTTTTTATTAAAAAAGTGCTGATTAGGGAGTGTTAAATTGTAAGGGCTTACATGTTTTGGGGGAAAGAGCATAAGCTTTTCAAGGTCATCGTCTAACTGCTTAAGATTTTGGTTGGGGAGCCCAAAAAGGAGGTCCACTGAAAAATCAATATTTAAGCTTGTCATGTTCTCAAGGTCTTTAAGGGTTTGTTCAGGGCTATGTTCTCTATCACAAGCTTTTAAGAACAAAGGGTTAAAGGTCTGAATTCCCAAGCTAAAGCGGTTAACACCTAACTCAGTCAGGGCTTTAAAATCTTCCAGGGAAAGGGTTCCGGGGTTTATTTCTAGTGTGATTTCTGGTTTGTCGACAAAAGAGTAAACGCTTTTAACATCGTTGATTATGCTGCTTATTTGATCGATTGAGAGAAGCGAGGGGGTGCCTCCCCCAAAGTAGAGTGTTTTAATTTTTTTGGGACCCATGGTGTTTTTAAGTTTCAGTTCTTTAGATAGCAGTTTAATATAGTCACTAAGGGGTGGTAGCTCACCCACTCTAAATTTCACAAAATCACAGTAGTGGCACTTTTGTAGACAATAAGGAATATGGATATAAAGGCCAAAAGTTGAACTTTGAATATCACTTGAAGGAGTGTCTGATGAAGAATTTAAAAACTGAGAGTCTATCAAATAAGTTACCTTTGTTTATGTTAAAATCTGAAAAAGCCCCTGTGGTGACTTTACAAGTTTGGGTGAAAACAGGCAGTGCACACGAGCTTAGTACAGAGGCGGGGTTGAGTCATTTCATTGAGCACCTTGTCTTTAAGGGAACAGACTCGTTTGCGCCAGGGGAGATTGCGCAAGTTGTTGAAGCCGCTGGAGGAGAGCTTAATGCTTACACTTCTTTTGATCAGACCGTGTTTTATGTGACGGTTCCACATAAAAGTTTAGATGTTGCAGCTCACGTTTTATCAGAAATGATGACATCTCCGCATTTTGACCCGGAAGAGGTTGATAATGAAAGAGAAGTTGTGATCGAAGAGATTAAAATGGGAATGGACCAGCCAAGTAGAGTGGCGAGTAAAATGCTTTTTTCTCAGATGTATGAGGGGCATCCATACGCTCTTCCTGTGATAGGAACAGAAGAGAACATCCGCCGCGTTGAGGTTGAAGAAATAAAAAATTACTTTAACGAGAGGTATGTTGGAAAAAACATGTCTTTGGTGTGTGTTGGAGATTATGAAGACGATGCAAAAGAACTCCTAGAAAAGTATTTTTCTAAGGTTAAATATGAAGACATCAAACCTCAAGACAGAACTGTGACGCCAAGAAAGTTAGATGAACGCGGCCCTGTGAAGTTTAAGGAATCAAAATTTGAAAAAGATCATTTTTATCTTTCATGGCCTGTAGAGGGTCATCTTGATGATGTTATAAATAAATATGAACTTTTGGCGCTTCTTTTAGGACAGGGAGAGAGTTCGTATTTATATAAAGAATTAAAGCTTAAAAAAGGTTTATGTAGAAGTATTGGGGCTTCATATTTTGGGGGGGCTAAAGAGGGTATTTTTGTCATAAGCGGTGTTGCAACCCCTGATGAAAGAAGCTCTTTATTTAAAGAGATTCCTAAAGTGGTTAAAGATTTTATAAGCCAGACAGACATAAAAAAAGATCTTGAAAAAGCGAGAAATATTTTTGAGAGTGAGACTGCTTATGCTGAAGAATCAATAGCATCTTTATGCAGAACTATTGGTGATGATTGGCTTTATTATGATGATCCACACACTTCAGAAAGAAAAAGAGAAGAGCTGCTACAACTTACAGAAAAAGATTTAAAAGAAGCTCTTGAAAGAATATTTGCGCAGCAAGCGTATCTAAGTGTTATGTCTCAGAACAAAGTAAGTGATGAAGAGGCTAAGATAGTTAAAGAGTTTAATAACTTTAAAGAGCTTGGGATTAACTTTGTAGAAAGCGCTCAGCATGAGAAAGAGAACAAGGATGAAAACGCTTCAGTGAGTGATAAGCAAGAAGAGTTCTCGTGGGTAACAGAAAAAGGAAGTTTGGTTTCTTTTGTATCACAGCCCCTAGGCTCTATTGTTTCTTTTAAGGTGGCCTTTGAAGGCGGAGAGCTTTTATCAAGCGATGAAACTCAAGGGCTGGTTTCTCTTTTTGGAAGTGTTTGGGGTAGAGAGTTTGAAGGTATAGACGAGCATGGTTTCATTGAAGAAATTGATTTTTATTGTTCAGGATTTAGTGCTTTTTCAGGAAAGCACTCTATTGGTTTAAATCTTATGACTTTAGATAAGCACTTTGAAAAGCTTTCAAGTTACTTGGTTAAAGCTGTGGAAAGCCCGGTGTTCTCAGCCTCAGTAATTGAAAGAGAAAAAGAGAGTTTGTTGCAGAGTTTAAAGACGCGAGGAGACAGACCTTCAGCAGTAGCCTTTAAAGAGTTTTCAGAGCTTTTATTTAAGGATTCTATTTATGCAAGGGACAATGTTGGAGTTAAAGAGCATATTCAAAAGCTTGATTCACAAGCGTTAAAAGACTTTTTTGATTTATCAAAAAAACAAAGACGTGTGTATAGTATTGTTGGTAATTTAACTAAGGCTCAAGTTGAGAAGGTAGTGGCCTCAGTGGAAAAAAGCCTTCCAGAGGCAGGGCCTTCACTTTTTGATGGTGAAGTAGATTTTGATAGAGAAGCTGGAGGTAAGATTGAGATCGAATCTGAAAAAAAGCAGTCTCATATTATTATGGGCTATCCGGGCATAACATATTCTGATGAGAAAAAAATTCATTTAGAGCTTTTAACGTCGTTACTTGGCGGACAGGGCGGCCGTTTATTTATAGAACTTAGAGACAAAGCTTCATTGGCATATTCTGTGGCGCCACTAGAGTACTCGGGTCTTTTTGGTGGATACTTTGGGGGCTATATTGCGTGTGACCCTTCTAAGAAAGACTTGGCAATTCAAATGATGCGTGATGAGCTCCAAAAGCTTTCTAAAGAAGACGTTTCTGAAGAGGAGCTTGCTTGGATGAGAAATCAGGTTTTAGGTGGCTTTGCAATGTCTTCTCAAAAAAATTCTTTCATCTGTGATGCTATGCTTTTTGATTCTTTATATGGACTGAATGCATTTACGTATCAAAAATTAGAAGAGACTCTTGAAAAGGTAACGGCTGCTGACTTAAGGAAAACAATTACAGAGATCCTATCAGGTCCTGAGTACTTAGTTTCAGTGGGTTAAAACTTAACTTTCTGGCGTGTCTTTTTCACGTCAGATTTGTTTTTTTTCGCTTTAATTCTTTTTTCAATAGAAGATCTGGTGGGTTTAGTCTTAACGCGCGCTTTTTCTTTTTTAAAAGCAATTTTTTCTAAAAGATCAAAAAGCTTTAAGGCGCACTCTTTTTTATTCATGTCGCGACTTCGGTGGGTAGATGAACTTAGCTGTAGTACCGTAGAGCGCTTAATGTAGTTTTGCAGTTTTTTTCCAATCAAATGTTTTTGGTGGCAGCTTAAGTGCATGCTTTTTTGAAAATCCCAAGAAAGCTGAGCTTTTGAATCAGTGGTGTTAACATGCTGCCCGCCAGGGCCTGAGCTTCTTGAGAAGTTCCAGTTTAACTCTTTTAAGAGGGCATCTTTTTTTAAGGGACTCATATAAAGAGCTTATCATAGTACTAAAGGCCAAAGGAGCTTAAAATTTAACCTATTTTAAGACTAAGCCGATATACTACTAATGGAGGTGGTTCGGTTTGTCTCAAGGCGACACAGTTTTAGTGAATCTATCTATGGCAGAGCTATTTGGCTCCCTAATTGGAGAGGCTTCAAAGGCCTCGGGGTTTACAATAAAAGAAAGATCTCAGGCTTATATCGTTTCGTTTCTAGAGCGGTGCCTTTTCACAGAAGCTTTGACTGAAGTAGGGGGCAAGGCTGAGCCAATGATTGCCGAGGCTTTGCTAAGGGCCCTAC
>JBOEFV010000076.1:0-768 GCA_050633065.1 Bdellovibrionales bacterium | reverse complement strand
AGATGTGTATAAGAGACAGCTTCTTATGAGTATAATCAAAATCTGCTTCTTGTCTGATCGTCTCTCTATAGTTAACTTGAGGGGCACCAACATCAACTTCTGCTTTATACTCTCTTTTAAGTCTTTCTACATAAATTTCAAGGTGTAATTCCCCCATACCAGCAATTCTTGTTTCACCTGATTCTTCATCTGTGAAAACATGGAATGTTGGATCTTCTTTTCTAAATCTTGCAAGACCTTTAGACATTTTTGCTTGTTGGTCTTTATCTTTAGCTTTAATTGAAAGCTCAATAACTGGAATCGGAACGTGCATTCCTTCACAAGAAACATTTAATAAGTTGTCATCAGCAACAAATGTATCCCCAGAAGCACACTCAATACCAACCATAGCGATAATGTCACCTGCTCCGGCCACATCAATATTTTCTCTATCATTAGAGTTCATACGAACCATTCTACCAACTCTAACTTTTTTCTTTTCTCTTGTATTATATACAGTTTCACCTTTATTTAATTTACCTTGGTAAATTCTTGTATAAGTTAACTGTCCAAATTGCTCATCAGTAATTTTGAAGGCCATACATACTAATGGCTTTTCGAAATCTGGCTCAAGCTCAAATTTCTCATCTCCATCTTTAGTTTCTCTAATCGCAATTGGCTTCTCACAAGAAATTGGAGAAGGTAAATATCTAGCAACAGCATTTAGTAATACTTGAACACCTTTATTTTTGAACGCAGATCCCATAAATACAGGAGTTAGTTCTAATG
>JBOEFV010000075.1:0-8926 GCA_050633065.1 Bdellovibrionales bacterium | reverse complement strand
CCCTATAGCTGAGCTTAGTGCTGAATAAGCCTCCTCTAGTCTTTTTGGATCTTCATTCCCATATTTTGCTATCGTTAGTGCACCAACTCTAGCGTTCTCAATAGCCGCAATCATTTTGATCTTTGAGTTTTCAACATTGTTTTGCAAAACTTGTTCTAAAGTAATTGCTTGATCAAGCTCGTTTAAATCTTCAATTAAGCTCTTAAAGTTTATATCTTCATATGAAAAGCTATCTACATGATTATTTCTACGCTCTTCAGAATCCCCTTTACATGAGATTTGAAAAGCACAAAAAAGCATTAATAAAATTTTAGCAGTTAATTTCATTTCTCCACCTTCTCTTAAAGTCTAAACGTTCTAGGGCCAGTTCTCTTGTCATAAAAATATGAAACATTGATGAAGAAAATAAAATCGTCATCACTTAAGTTTGGTAATGTGCTCAACACTGTTAAATCATTGCTGTCGCTAAAAACCTCGTTGTTCGCTAATAAGTATTCAAATCTTGGGTTTACAACAAAGTTTCCGCTGTAAAAGTATGACCCAAATCCAATGCGGTGAAGACCTCCATGAGATTCAAAAAGATCGTTTGTTCTAAGTTTATGAGCTGATTGGTCACCTGAGAACACAAAGTACTTATCATGGTATTTATATGAAATATATGGAGTGTAGCTTTCTTTTCTAAGCCCAAGCTTTAAACTACCTGCAAACCCCCATTTCCCCGTCCAGTCTTGAATGTTGTCTCCAACAATATCACTGTAAACACGTTGGTTTAAATGCGTTGAGTTTGTAGCATCTGTATCAAACCACTCATTTGCAAAGTCTACCCTGTAAGGACGGCTACCACCTTCAGAACCTGTAATTTCAGCTTCTAAGACTAATCTGTTTCCTAAGTAGTTTAAGCTGTATAGTGAAGCTGCTGATTTAAGAAGAACACCTGTCTCTTCATCTTCAGATTGGCTGATAAACTGAAAACTTGTAAACATATCAGGCTTTCTTAAAATTCCACCAAACTTATAACCAATAGTTTCTCTTCGAGACCAAGAGTTACCTGCAGATACTGTTCTAATGTCATATGTAGGATCATTTGAAAATTCATACGTTGCAGCACCAAGGCCTAAATAAAGATTTAAAAAGTCTGATCTGTCTTTAATCTTATTATAAGAGAGTACGAAGCCTGGTAAAGTTTTATTAGCTAATCTCTCATCTAAATTACTTGGATCCGGCTGAAGGTTAATCTGACTAGGAGTTCCTTCTACATAATAAATTCTTGTAACATCGTATGTTTCAAACTCTACACCCACTTCGCCATCAAAGTTAAAAGGGTAAAAAGTCAGCTGCCACAAATCAGACATGTTATAACGAAGAAATGTATTTTCAGAATCTAAGTCCATTCCAAAAGAGATTCCGCCATCATCATCTGTGTTTATTGAAAGATCTGCCTGAACCACAAAGTTTTCATAGTTATAACCCGCTCTTAATTCAAAATCAGAAGTTTTATTGTCGAAACGATCTACATCTGGAGTTGTTTTAAAACCAACTGACATCCAAACAGATTCATTCATTTGATATCTAAATCTTGTATTAAGTTTTAACTGATCTCCTACTTCAGTCTTACGAGATTTTGAATACACATTCTCCTCATAAGAAATTAACTCTAAAGACAGCTTCTTATCTGTATACTGAGCTGACTGGTCTAAGACCGTACTCACAGGAACGTTCACTAAGTTTTTTTCAACTTGTGCGAATGAGGTTAAAGAAATAAACACGGCTGCAGTAACAAGAAAGATATTCTTCATTTTTTCCCCTCTGACATGGAATTGTGAAAACCTGTCAATTTTTCATTTTATGCCCAGGAGAATCATGTTTTTACCCTCTTCAGTCAAATTTAATAAAAGACACTAACTCAATCCTAACTTCTTTACTTACTTGCCTCATAAAAGGGTTTTTAAGTTGCAATTATTACTTGATTTTGCATTATTCTAAGTATGATTAATAAAAGTGAAATCAACTTAAATTTAGTTCCTGAAACAGGCGAAACCTTTAGCTTTAACGCTTCTGAAATAGCTAAGCTCCCACGCTTTGAAGATATTTCAGTAAATGATGAGGAAAACTCCGTTAAAGTTAAAGTCACTCCTATTGGAGACATTCACTTTCAAATAGACGCGTCTATTAATCTTAAGAGGCCTATGAACTGTTCTAGGTGCGGTGAAGATTTCCAAAATTGGTTTAAAAACGACATCCAAGAGTTCTTATCTTTAGAAACTGATGAAGAAGGTGAAGACCAGGGGTTTTTGCTTGTGGAGTCACCAAAAAACTGGTCGTGGACTGATTTTGTTGTAGACTCTGTAGAGCTTGAAACCCCCTATCAGACCTATAAATATGGTGAAAAATGCCTAGTTTCCTGCCCTCATTACGATAACGCTGTTGAAAAGGGCTGGATTACTAGAGAAGAAGACAAGCCAAACCCTTTCCAAGCCCTTGAAAAGCTTAAGAATAAGCCTAATTAGGACTATTCTAACAAAGCTCATTTTTGACTTGCTAACTTAGCCCTATTGTAGATATATTCCCTTTTTAAATTTCTAAAAGAGGTTCGAGATGGCAAGTCCAAAGAGTAAAATTTCAAGAGCTAGAAGAGGCATGAGAAGATCTCATAACGCTTTAACTAAACCTACAATTCATAACTGCAAAAACTGTGGATCTATCACCAAGCCACACACTGTATGTTTAAGCTGCGGTCATTATGGTGATAAAGAAGTTATTACAGCTCGAGTTTAATTTTAAACTAATTGTTAGCTTTACTTTTTAGCTTTCGTTTAAATTAACAACCTGGGGGAACAATGTTCACTTCAAAGATAACAGGAACAGGTTCCTATTTACCAGAAAAAATTCTTTCAAACGCTGACCTTGAAAAGATGGTCGACACAAATAATGAGTGGATCGTTGAGAGAACAGGAATACTAGAGCGTCGCATCGCCTCCCCACAAGAGAACACTACTGATCTTGCCGCTAAAGCTTCACTTCAAGCAATTGAAGCTGCTGGTATTCAACCTACAGATATAGATTTTATTTTATTTGCAACAACCTCACCTGATAGAACAATGCCAAACGCCGCTTCTGTCTTGCAGACTAAAATTGGAGCTGGACACTGCCCAGCTTTAGATATTTATGCTGCATGTACGGGGTTTTTATATGGCCACTCATTAGCTGATCAAATGATTGCCTCAGGAGCTTACAGGAATATTTTAGTTGTCGGCGCTGAAATTTTATCAAGATACACAGACTATACAGATCGCGGCACTTGTATCCTTTTTGGGGATGGTGCTGGAGCAGCTATAATAAGCCGCTCTGATAATGAAGATTCAAAAGTTTACAGCCATAAATTAAGGTCTGATGGTGAGCACGGCGAGCTTCTTACATTAAATGGTGGCGGAAGCCAAAACCCTGCAAGTGCAGAAACCGTAAAAGATAAGCTTCATTATGTAAAAATGGAGGGTCGTGAGGTCTTTAAGCTTGCGACAAGAACCATGGCTAAAACTTCAGCTGAAGTTTTAGAAAAAGCAGGTCTTTCAGCTGATCAAGTAGACTGGCTTGTCCCTCACCAAGCAAACTTAAGAATTATTGAACTTGTTGCCAAAAAATTTAACTTTCCAATGGAGAAAGTAATCGTTGAAATTGAAAAAATGGGAAACAGCTCTGCTGCAACTATTCCTTTATGTCTTGATAAAGCCATAAGAGACGGTCGCATTAAACGAGGTCACAATATTTTATTAACCGCTTTCGGTGGAGGACTCACCAGCGGAAGCCTTTTATTGAGGTACTAATATGTCTAATAAAAAAATAGCAGCGGTATTCCCTGGCCAAGGCAGCCAGTCTATTGGAATGGGGAAAGAGCTTTTTGATAATTTTCAAATATATAAAGATACTTTAGAGGAAGCTTCTGATTCTATAGGAGTCGACTTTAAAAAATTATGTTTCACTGGCCCTGATGAAAACTTAAAACTTACTGAAAACACACAACCTGCAATTGTTGCTTGTTCTGTTGGAGCTTTTAAGGTCTTAGAGTCAGAATTTGGGTTTAAGCCCACTTCAGTAGCTGGTCATTCTGTTGGTGAATATTCTGCTTTAGTTGCATCAAATGTAATTTCTTTTTCAGATGCTATAAAGGCTGTAAAACTTAGAGGTCGCTCTATGCAAGAAGCTGTTCCTGTTGGAAAAGGTGCCATGGCTGCTCTTTTAGGCCCTTCAGATGAGCAAGCTGTTGAGCTTTGTAAATGGGTTGAGTCACAAAATGCTGATTGGGTGTTTGAGGCAGCAAACTTTAACTGCCCAGGCCAAGTTGTTGTTAGCGGAACAGCTGAAGCTTCAGCGTGGCTAAAAGAAANNTACTTACGAACTAAACCCAAAACCTAAAAAAGTAAGACTACTTCCTTTAAAAGTTTCAGCTCCTTTTCACTGCCAATTGATGCTACCTGCTGAAAAAATTATGTCTACTTTCTTAAAAGAAATTAAATTTTCTGAGCCAAATACTAAACTTATTCAGAATATTAATGCTAAATCTGTAAACCGTCCTGAGCAAATTAGATTGAATTTAACACAGCAAATAAGCGGTTCAGTCCTTTGGAGCAAAACTATTTCAGAAATGAAAAATACTGAAATAAGCTCATATGTTGAAGTAGGTTCAGGAAGCACTTTACTAGGACTTATTAAAAAAATTGACAGTTCTGAATTATCACTCTTCAATACTTCAAAATTAGAAAATGTTAAAACTTTTAGTGAATTTTTAGCATAGTTAGAATTATTTAAACCGCGATGAATGGGGTGTTGTTTTGTTAAGTTTAAAAGGTAAAAAAGTTGTTGTTACAGGATCAAGTCGAGGAATTGGCTCTGGTATAGCAAAGTCTTTAGCATCATTAGGCGCTCAAGTTTGTGTTACTTATTCAAGAAGTAAAGATAAGGCTGAAGAAGTCTTTTCTTCTCTTGAAGGAGATGGGCACTTACTACTTTCTTTAAACACTTCAGATGAGGAATCTATTAAAAGCTTCTTTAAAGAAGTTTTAGATAAATGGGAATCAATAGACGGCCTTGTTAACAATGCAGGCATAACAAGAGACCAGCTTTTACTACGTATGAAGACATCTGACTTTGACGAAGTTTATGAAACAAATTTAAAAGGAACCTTTCTTTGCACTAAGGCTGTAGCAAAGCCCATGATGAAAAAAAGAACAGGGTCTATTGTAAACATCACTTCTGTAATTGGCTCTACTGGAAACCCTGGTCAAGCCAACTACGCAGCTTCTAAAGCTGGCACAGAGGCTTTCTCTAAGTCAGTTGCTAAAGAGCTTGGCTCTAGAGGAATCAGGGCTAATTGTGTCGCTCCAGGCTTTATACAAACTGAAATGACAGACATCCTAGATGATAAGCAAAAAGATGCTCTAACAGAGCAGCTTCCTTTAGCAAGGCTTGGGACAACTGATGATGTGGCTCAGGCAGTCGCTTTTTTAATCAGTGACGCCTCGTCATATATCACTGGCCAAACAATTCATGTTAATGGTGGAATGTACTTAAATTAGTTTATTTATTAATATAAAAAGAGTAAAAAGAGTAAAAAGAATTTATAAATTTTAACGAAACGATCTAATTGTGGAGGACCAATATGGCATTAGACGACAAAATAAAAAAGATTATCGAAGAGCAACTAGGTGTTGAGGGTGAGAAAATTAAAGAAGAAGCTTCTTTTATCGATGACCTTGGTGCTGATAGCCTAGATATCGTTGAGCTAGTAATGGCTATGGAAGAAGAATACGACATTGAAATTCCTGACGAAGATGCTGAAAAGCTGAAAACTGTTGGTGATGTTGTTACTTACCTAAAAGATAAATAGAGCCGCCACCTAATTTTATTTAAAGAGGAGAAACTATTATGACTTTTACAAGGCCCGCAAAAGAAAACCGCAGAGTTGTCGTAACTGGTATAGGTATTGTTTCTCCTTTAGGTAATAATTTAAAAGAGGCTTGGGACTCGTGCATTAATGGTAAATCCGGAATTGCACAGATCCAGTCTTTTGATACAGAAAATTTTGGAACAACTATTGCCGGAGAAGTTAAAAACTTTGATGTTGATAAGTACGTTACAAAAAAAGATCAAAAAAAGATGGATAGGTTTATTCATCTTTCTCTTGCTTCTACAGAAGAGGCTTTGCTTGATTCCGGTGTTTCAGTAAATGAAACAAACTCACAAAGAATCGGTTGTGTTTTAGGTGTTGGCCTTGGAGGTCTTCCTTATATTGAGAAGCAACACACAGCTTTAATGAATAGAGGCCCTGGAAGAGTGAGTCCTTTTTTCATCCCCGCAACAATTTCAAATTTAGCAACTGGACAGATTGCTATTAAATACGGGATGGAGGGTCCAAACTATGTAGTAACAAGTGCGTGTGCTTCTGGAGCACATTCGATTGGTGAAGCTGCAAAATACATTCAATCTGGCCAGTGTGATGTGATGATCGCAGGTGGATCAGAATCAGCAATAGGTCCAATGTCTGTCGCAGGCTTTTCTTCAATGAAAGCCCTTTCTACAAGAAATGATTCCCCGACTACAGCATCAAGACCTTTTGATATAGATAGAGATGGATTTGTTATGGCTGAAGGTTCAGCTACTTTAGTTTTAGAAGATTATGAGCTTGCGTATAAGCGTGGAGCAAAAATTTATGGTGAGGTTGTTGGTTACGGATTATCATGTGATGCCCATCATATGACAACTCCTGCTCCAGGTGGAAGAGGCGCTGCCCTTTCTATGGAGACAGCAATCAGAGACGCTGGAATTGATCATAACCAAATTGATTATGTAAATGCCCACGGAACAAGTACTCCTGTTGGAGATATTATGGAAACAGATGCTATCAAGACTGTTTTTGGAGACCACTCTTCAAAACTTTGGGTTAGCTCTACTAAAAGTATGACAGGCCACACACTTGGTGCAGCTGGAGCTATTGAAAGTGTATTTTCTCTTATGGCAATAAACTCTAATGTCGTGCCCCCAACTATTAATTTAGATACTCCTTCTGTAGGGTGTGATCTGGATTATGTTCCTGGAACAGCAAGAGAAAAAGAAGTCCGTTATGTTATGAACAACTCATTTGGGTTTGGTGGAACTAACGCAACCTTAATTTTTGGAGCCTTATAACCTTGAAAATTTTTATCGCTTCAGATCATGCTGGCTTTGAAAGAAAAACAAAGGTTATAGACTATTTAAAAATACAATCTAAAGAAGTAATCGATCTTGGTCCTTCAAATGATGAGCGAGTCGATTATCCTGATTTTGCAAACAATGTTTGTGAATCCTTAAAAAATACTTCCGATTCCATTGGCATTCTTATTTGTGGCTCCGGCCAAGGAATGGCAATGAGAGCAAATAAGTTTTCACACATCAGAGCGGCTCTTTGCTGGAATGCAGAAGTTGCAGAACTTTCTAGAGGCCACAATAGGGCTAATGTTTTATGCCTCGGCTCAAGACTTATTGAAGAGCAACTTACTTATAAAATTATAGACACTTTCTTGAACACCCCTTTTGAAGGCGGAAGACACCAAGGAAGAGTTGATAAAATTTCTTTACCAATTAAGACATCATAAAAGACAAAGGAACAAGATGGAATATAACCTTGTAAAAGAAGCTGACCCTGAAGCCCATAAATTTTTAATGCTAGAACTTCATAGACAGACCTTCGGACTTGAAATGATAGCTTCTGAAAACTACGCATCTCTTGCTGTAATGGAAGCTCAAGGAAGTATTTTCACAAATAAGTATGCCGAGGGTTATCCTGGAAAAAGATACTACGGCGGTTGTGAACATGTAGATAAAGCTGAAAACCTTGCTATTAACAGAGCTAAAGAAATTTTTGGAGCTGAGCATGTAAACGTTCAGCCACATTCTGGCTCACAAGCAAATATGGCTGTTTACATGGCTTGTGTTAATCCTGGAGATACAATTTTAGGCATGGACCTTTCTCAAGGTGGTCATCTTACACACGGATCTAGAGTTAACTTTTCAGGAAAACTTTATAACTTCGCTTCTTATGGAATCAACCCTGAAACACACCTTATTGATTACGATGAGATTTTAAGAATTGCTAAAGAGTGCAAACCGAAACTTATCGTTGCAGGTTATAGCGCATACCCTAGAACTTTAGACTTTAAAAAGTTTAGAGAAATAGCGGATGAAGTAGGAGCACTTCTCCATGTAGACATGGCTCACTTTGCAGGGCTTGTTGCTGCTGGAGTTCACCCAAATCCAGTGCCTTACTCTGACTTTGTAACAACAACTACTCATAAAACATTAAGGGGTCCTAGAGGCGGAATGATTCTTTGCAAGGAAGAGTACGCTAAAAAACTAAACTCTCAAATTTTTCCAGGTATTCAGGGCGGCCCTTTAGAGCACGCTATTTTAGCTAAAGCTGTAGCTTTTGGAGAAGCTTTAAAACCTGAGTTTAAAACTTATCAAGAAGAACTAAAAGGCGGAAAAGAATAGTACGCCTTCCAAAGTAGGAGAAGAAAGAGCAGTGTAACGATCCGTCTCTGCGGTTTCAAGCGCAGTAGAGGCACGACCGAAAGTGCTCTTCTCTCCGTACAATTGGCTAATGTAAATGAGAAAAATGAGATATACTGAGGACGCATACATGCGTGAAAACTATGGTATATCTCATTTTATCAAGTACCTGACAAAATCTAAGCAGCCACTAAATGCTTCTCCAGCGGCTCTTTAAGACGGTGAACTAATTCTGGATCAACTGCTTCTGTAAAGAGGTCAATCTTACGGTGGTCATCAATTAATTGTAACTCCATGCGTTCGGCTAAATCTTTTGCTAGATCGCCCATGCGGACCGCATAATCCTGAGACTTTCCAACAGCCATAAAGAGATCAATAACTCCAGCAC
>JBOEFV010000074.1:0-22531 GCA_050633065.1 Bdellovibrionales bacterium | reverse complement strand
AATATAGGTTTATATTTACCAATATGAAGAAAGCGACACTCATCTTCACAGAAAAGTACCTGGCTGGGGAGTGATGTTGTTGTAGAGATCAAGGTTTGGCAACTGCCGAAATCTGATTGGAAGAGATATCCAGATAAAATCAAATACCGCCTTGTGTGCATCAACACTAAGACAGGTACAAAGGTCTTAATGGACAACCACTCTCCTAAAGGTCACCACATTCATCTAGATGAAGTGGAAAAAGACTATGAGTTTTCTACTGTGGAAGCGCTCTTTAGTGATTTTAAAAAATTTGTTCTAAACTATATGGAGGTTAAGATATGAAGACACTAACCATTGCTTTAAAAACTAGTGAGGATCTTTTTGATGATGCCATTCAGGCCATGAAAGAAGCTATGAAGAATGAGATCAAAACAGCACCTCAATATATGATCACCTTCACCAGTCCTAAGGACTTTGATAAATTTTTAAAACACATCAAGCTCATTCGTGTGATCAAATACCTTAAGCCAGAGTCTGTTTATGAGTTAGCTAAGGTGATGAAAGTTGATGTGTCTAATTTGAATAAATCTATTCAGTTTCTTGAAGACNNTTTTGAGGTGATTACGGTTAAGACTTCTAAGAAAAATGGAAGAACTCTTAAAAAACCAATTTTTGAATTTGACGACATTCGTATCAAGATGGCGGCTTAAGCTGCTATCTTTAGAGCTTAAAAAAGATGAAAGGAGTTAGTAGGTGGCTAAAGTAAAGACTGTAAATACAAAAACTGCTGAGGAACTTGTGGTAGCTTTAGGCCTATCACCTATTGACTGGGCTGAAATTGAGTTTAGATCTGAACTTAATTCTAAAATCATTAAAATAGTAGAAAAAAGCGGTATCACTCATTCTGAGTTAGCAAAGCTTGCGGGAAGTTCTAGAACCAGAATGAAAGCTCTTGTAAACAGAAATACTATGGATATTTCCACAGACCTTATGCTTCGAGTGCTAGCTGCCTTAGGGTATAAAGGGAAGCTTAAGATATTTAAAGCTGTATGGTTTGTCTTGTCAGTCACTGCAAACATTACAGGTGGGTGTGCTTGAGTCTGACTTTCTTTTTTCTAAGTTTATAGCTTTTAAGATCTCTAGTTTTTTAATGTTTTCATCTCCCCAAGCGCATGTGTAAGCCTCTAAAGGGGTAGCGCCTTTAAGAAAGGGTTTTGGAATAGCTTTGTTATGTTGATCAACATAGAATTTAACTTTTTTAACAAGGTGCTCTTGAGATTTTATTTTTTGGTTGAATAGAAAATGATGTTTAAGACTTCTGAAGAAGACCTCAATCATTGAATTTGAAAAAACAACATCTCTTCTAGCAACAAGGTGAGTGAGATTCTCACCGTATATATATTTATTAACTATCTTGGCGGTATTTTCAGAACCGGCATCGGTAATGACTTTAGAGTGGGTGTCTACCTCTAAGCACTGGCTAAACTCTTGCGCGCCTTTAAGAACTTTCAGGGTGTTTTTTGCTGAGATGTTATCAGTTATGATCCAGGCTAAAATGCACCTTGAGTAATTGTCTAGAACGGCTTGAAAATAATATTTTTGTGACTCTGAAATTTTTATTTCGGAAACATCAATATGCCAGGCTTCATTAGGGTTTTTAGCTTTGTAACCTTTGGGGGGGGGGTCTTTTGTGTTTATGTGGTGCAGGCCTTCTCCAATCAAATAAGTTTTTATATTTGTACCAGGTGGCAGTAGAGCAGAAAAGTTTACCTTCTCGTTGCGCCATAGGGCATAGTGAAGATATAGGAATATGAGCATACTTTTTAGATGTTAAATATTTCTCCATGATCTTGAGTTCATCATTTGTAAGTTGATGCTTAAATCTTTTTTGACATTTGTTTCCAGAAAGTTCACAAGGATGAAGTATAGTTTGCCATCTATAAAATGTAGAAGGGGAGAGCGCGATAGTGCTGAAGATCTTTTTCAGTGAGAGTCCTTGTTTTTTTAGCTCCAATATTGATAGTGTAAGTTCTTTTTTCACAGATTTTGAAGTTACTTTCTTTTTAGAAAAAGAGTGTGGGTGAAGTTTTCGTACCTTGATTAATAAATTTTTTAATGCGAGTTCCTCTTCAAGCTTCTTTTGGAGTTGTGTTATCTTAGTATTTCTTAGGTTGCCAGCCTGAGTGTTTATATCTTTTATTTTTTGCGAGTTTTTAAGCCAGTACATTGCTGTAGTTCTAGGTATGCCTTGGTCTATGAAGTGATTAGGGCTCCCATTTTGTATGAGTTTAAGTTTAGTTTCGGTAGAATATGTTTTATAGGTTAAGTCTCTGACTGTACTCATGACAGATCTCCTTTTATATAGCTTTATCGGTGTATAGTGGTGCCTGTCGAAAATTCGACAAAACAGTGTCTAAAATCACTAAGAAAAGGATTAACCTTGTAAAAACAATTGGTTATAAGTGACGGTTTTGTGTCTGAAAAGCTAAAGAGTAATATGGTTTGATTGCAGAATGTTGATTTTATAGGGTTTGGTAGTAACACAGTGGGGGTTCAAGTCCTGTCTCCCCGACCAGTGTCATCGTCTACAATCACTAAAGTTGTATCAGTTATCAAGGTAAGACTTGTTGGAAATAACTCATTTTCTTCAGATCTTGGAAGTTGAATTTGTATTGTTGTCCCGGGCTGGAAAAATCAACAAAAAAGTTGTCCCGCCGCAGTCCCTTACGCCTAGTCAGGGAAAAATTTGACCATTTAGGTTGAGGGATACTTTGTTATTACAATTAAATTATTTTTCCTCTGCATTCTATCCATTTACATTGAGCAAGACTCTACATCTAGAGCAGTAATTTAATTTTTCTGGTTAAAAAAATCTTCTTAACAACTAGACTTTTAAAGAAGGTTGGCCAACAACGTCTTTTGGTGTTTCAAAAGACGTTTCTTTCGTCTGACTTATGTCTGAATCAAAAAAGCAATGATTCTAGTTGGAAGATATAAAATTTAGAAGTTGGATGCCGCCACATGGGCTTACAACAATATCATTATACTTATATATTTCGGGAAGATTGCTCTCATCTTGACTGACGTTGATAAAACAACGATCTCTTATACCAGTTCTTGGAACATAAAGTACCCTCAAAGGCTCTGTATAAGAGTTTACTTTTAATCCACTTCTCATGGCTGATACTATTTGATCTGCAAGCTGTTGTACTCCAGATTCATCAGCACCTGGAAGTATCGAAATATGTACATTGTTGTTATCCCTAAGGTTATCTAGATTTTCACTTCCATCAAAACAGCAAATGAAAGCGAAAGACGTCGATGTAAAAAATGACAAAATAAAAACAAACGTCAGTTTAGTCATAAATCTCATATTCCTTTAGAATTAGTTAACAGGCTGAATAGATGTGACAACACAAGAGTAGTCTTCACCATTTATATCAGCTTTAACTGTAACTGTTGCAATCAAAGAAGAGCCTTGAGAAACTTGTGCATGAACAGAGTAAACTAAATTTCTAGTTTGTGTTTCAGGGGCATTAATGTCTCCCGTCCACTTTAAAATATCACTACTTAATTTTGTTGCATAGTAGCCACCGTTGGGACTGACTGAGAACGAATTTGCTTCACTCATCGCTGCACTTGAAGCCTGTGCTACAGCAACACCAGCATATTTAGCTTCTTTCGAGCAAAGGTCTGAAGCGAAAGATAGAGATCCGAACAACATAATTGATACTAATAGAGAAAATTTCATTGATAACTCCTTCTTAAATAATTTTAACTATGCTATAACTTACAGCGATAGCTCTGAGAGATCAAAAAAAATGCATAACAATGTAAAGAAGACAATTTCTAATGTATAACGATTAGACAGTAAAACGTCTCTTCGCCCTAGACTTTTTCGAAAATAACTACTGGAGGTCTGTTGACCTGCCCGGCCTAAACCGGTCCAGTTAATGTGTTATACTGGGCCTTAAAAGGAGGCCTAAATGGCAAGAAAGAAGTTTACAGCAGAAGAAATCATCAAACACTTGCGCACTGTTGAAATAGAGCAAGCTGGAGGCCTGAGCCTGCCGCTAGCTTGCAAAAAGTGGGTGTTACTTATCAGACCATTGCCCGCTGGAGGCGAGAGTATGGAAGCCTTGGGCTTGATCAGGTCAAAAAGCTAAAACAGCTAGAAAAAGAAAACTCTCAACTTAAAAAAGCTTTGGCTGACATGGCATTGGATAACTCAATTTTAAAAGAAGTCGCCTCGGGAAACTTCTAAGCCCGCACAAGAAAAAAGAAGCCGTCACTCACGCTATAAAAACTTTAGGCGTGAGTCAGCGCAGAGCTTGTGAAGTCATCGGGCAACCAAGAGGCACTCAAAGATACACTGTTAAACCAAACCCAGAAAAAGAAATCTTAAGAGAAAAAGTTATAGAGCTAGCTTCTGAATACGGACGCTATGGCTATAGAAGAATTACTTACATGTTAAACAACGAAGGCTTTAAAATTGGAAAAGACGCTGTCTACACAATTTGGAGAGAGGAAGGTTTAAAGGTCCCTACCAAACAGCCGGCTTGTCTTATACAGGTACGCACATAATGAGGCATGGTGGTTGTCGTGCACTTTACAATGAGACTGGTGATCTCGCTGTAGCAAAGCAACACTTGGGTAATAAAAACTTGAGTAGTGTTTTGGTTTACGCTCATAGAAGGGCTTCTGCATTGTCAGAAGTGGTGAGCAAAAGATGGGGTGAAGGTGGACTTGTTGTGAACGGCACAACAGATAATTTTAAAAAATAAGTGATGGATTTTTTTTGAGTTTGGTCGCAATTGGTCGCAATCGAATTGCGACCAAACAAATTCTTAATGATTTCAATAACTTAGAACTTGAATGGTCGGGGAGACAGGATTCGAACCTGCGACCCTCTGCTTGTAAGGCAGATGCTCTGAACCANNCCCAAACCAGATGCGCTACCAAACTGCGCCACTCCCCGAAAGTCTAATATTTCGAACTGATGAAGCTATGGTTTTATTGGGGGTATGTCAATTTTGATTTTAGCCAATAGCCCGGATAGTTTGGGTTTTTATATGCTCTAAAGAGGTATATACGGTACAATTACAGAAAGACTCGTAGAGCTATTGAAAGGTTTGTTTTAAATGCTTAAAAAATCATCCGTTATTATTGGGTTGTCTCTTCTTTTATGGGGTGTGGGTGCTACTGCAGAAGTAGACACAAGGGTTAAGTGGGGTGGTGAGTATAGGCTTAGAACCTATGTTGCTGACAACCTTACTTTTGGAAGTTCTGAGAAGCAGGACACTTATAATCATAGACTTTTACTAACAGGGGAAATGGCTCCTAACGATAATATAGAGACTCATTTTTCAATTAATATAAACCAGATGCTTGGTGGTCAGAGCCGTCGTGGTTTTTCAGGTTTAGAGAACCCAAATGACACTTCTGAAGACATTCAGATTTTAACAGCATANNGAAAACTTGGTCGTCTAGATTTAAATTGGGGAAACGAAGTTGCTGTATCTCAAAACATGGATGATCAAAAACCATATTCATTTGATGGTGCTGTTTTTGGTTATGATGCTGAGAGTTTTATTTTTAACGCCGGAGCTTTAAGAGTTGGTGACTGGGACAGAGGTCTAGGGCCTGCATCAACAATTGATCCAGATGAGTCAGCATATTTTGTGACGCTAGACTTTAAGTCCTTTGGGAAAGTGCTTGAAACTGCTGAGTTTTTTCTTCTTAGGCTTCAGTCTGCCGATTTTATTGATACAGCAAACAGTATAAATATTGAGGGCTACTCTTTAAACAGATTGGGGTTTTCTTTTGCTGGATCAAAGGGAAGGTTCTTCTATCAAGCTGATTATGTAAATTTACTAGGCTCATACAATGCTGGTGAAAGTGCTAAGGCTTGGATGGGACATTTTAATTTAGGTGTTAACTTTGGTGAGCAGAACCCAGGTTCAGTTTATTTTGTTGGTCACTACGATACTGGAGATGATGCAGGAAGTGCAGAAACAGATGAGGGCTACAGGCCAGTTTATTATAATCATCATAAGTATGCAGGCTTAATGGATCTTCTAGCTTGGGGTAATTTAACTTACTATGGTCTAGGGCTAACATTTGTTAGAAAAGGTAACACTGAGTTAAAAGCTCAGGCGTTAAGATTTACTTTAACGGACAATTCAACAGGGCCTAATTCAATTTCATATTTAGGTTATGGAGATAGTTCTTCTTTTATTAGTGAAGATGTTTCTAAAAACTCAAATGGAGAGTTGAGTTCTGATTTAGGAACTGAACTTGATCTTGCACTTAAAAGAAACTTTTTATCAGGGGCTTACTTGGAACTCATTTTAGGAGTTTTTATACCTGATGAATATTTTGAGGCTTATGGAAGAAATGAAAAGGTTTACTCTTTTAGGCTTAGCACAGGTTTTTCTTTTTAATGGGGGACTTGATTAGTAAGCTAGAGCAGCTTGCGCCACAGTGGTTTTTAGCAATGGTTGCAATTTTAGGGGCTGTGGCCTTCATGGTCTATAGCAAACCGCCACACCAGCTGTGTGACACTCAAAAAGATGCTTTTGTGCGGCAGCAGAAAAAATTCTTAGCCAGTAGAAATTACGATAGTTTCTTTGAAAGATGTTTACTTTCTAACAACAGGGGGGCGTGTGAGCCTTACTTTAGAGGTTTTGAAAAAATCTTAGAAGATTTTAAAACAGTTGATGGAAAGTGCCATAAGGTTGTGGCTTCATCCCCTAGGGTAAGGTCTGCACTGCAGTCATTTTTAATTCAAACTGTAAGGCTTGCCTGGGGTGATAATGGACCTTCAACAGTTCACAATAGAGGTGGGTGGTTTGGACCAAGTCACTACAGAACCTTTTGTCGTATAAAAAGCCAGTATCAGCGCTCCTACGGAGAAGCTACATATAGAGCTTTGGTTAAGAAGGTTATAAGTGTTTTACCAAATGAGCGAAAACTCACTAGGCTTCAAAAAGAAGACAGGAGCCTGTTTTCAACTCCTTGTAGCCAGTATTTTTAAATATCGGCAATTTGGTTAAGCGGCCTTCTTTTCTTTTAGGAATTCAATTATAAGGCATAAATTTTCTAGTGTGGGGTTGCTTCCATCTTTGCACATATCATACAAAGTTGTTCTTGGAATACCTGTTGATTTTGAAAGGTGAGTTCCTCCAAGCCTCTTAATTACAGCATATAAAGTTGATTTAATATCGTCAGAGTCACCATCAGTCCAAGCATCAAAAAAACTTTGAATGAGTTCCGCCTCAGAATACTTATTCATACTCGTAGCCTTCTGCATTTGAGCTGTTTACTTGAGTTAAAAACTTATAGATGGACTTCATATGAATACTGTACGATATATCAGACAAATTTCAAGGTTGCAGAGGTTATACTATTGAGACGAGTTCTATGAGTAAGCCTAAAGAGGCTCCAGGTGCTATTATATAACACTTGATCAGATTTAGATGAAAAATCTTGCAAATTCATGCCTTATATGGGAATATGGGTATATGACAAATGCAAAGAAGAAGGTTCTTATAGTAGATGAAAGAGGAAGGGTTACGCTCCCTACGGAGTTAAGGGAAGGAGTTGATTCTTTTTCTATAGAAAGTAGAGATGGGCAGTTGGTTCTTATGCCGTTAAAGGCTGTACATAAAGCCGATGCTGAGCTTTTAGAAAGCCTAAAGCTTTCGATATCACAATCCAAAAAAGGTGAAGTTGAAGAGCTCCCTGCTGAATGGCTTGATTAAAATACAATGAGTTTTGAACTAAAAATTACTCCTGAGGCCAAAAAGCAAATAGAAAAAATAATGAAAGACTCCTCAAAGAAGGGTCTTCAGAAACAATTGAAAAAAGCCTTTAAAAACTTAAGAGACAATCCAAAGTATCCTGCATTAAAGTCTCATCCTTTTGGGAGTGTTGACGGTGTAAAAGTTTGGACTTCATACGTTCAAAACAATACGCCACAGGCTTATCGAATTTTATGGCACTACGGTGATAAGAAACTTACTATAACTTTATTAAGTGTGATTCCGCACTATTAGGAATTACTTTAATTCAGTTGTAGTCAGTACTATCTAGCGCGGCGGCCTTTAAAAGGGTCAATTGGGAAGACTTGAACGTGCCATTTGGGTCTGGCTGTGTAGATATTTTACTAGTGCTCAAAATATCGTTCAAAAACGCAAATAAGCCCAGTTGAGATCAACTAGGCTTACGGTAAAGAATTTATCTTTATTTAGGCGCTCTTAGTACTCGAAAGTCTTTGGAGCAGGCATTTCTGGATTTCTATACTGATCTGCTGCATATGTTCCCTGAGGAACAAGAGCCACTTGGCGAGCTTTTTTGATAGCGCGTGCTAATAAATTTTGTTGTTTATTGCTTAATTTACTTACTCTAGCTGGAACAATTTTCCCTGCATCCATTAGGAAGCGAGTAAGAGAAGCTGGGTCCTTATAGTCAAACTTGAAATCAACAGGGTATTCTGGTCTGTATTTTGATCTATAGCCTTTTTTTGCGTTCATCTTGAGAGTCTCCTCGTTCTTTAAATAAAGATTGGGTATAGCTTAAAAAAACCTTGCCAACAAGCCTAAAATTTAATTAATATCCCGATTTGCTGTTTCAGTAAAGCTTTCTGGGTTTTGACCTGGTGCGTTGTGCTGGCAATCGGATAATTTAAAGGAGTCGTTAAAATGGCCAAATGTGAGTTAAGTGGTAAAGGACCTGTTGCTAAGAATATTGTCAGCCACTCAAATATTAAGAATAAATCGATCGCTAACCCGAATGTACAGTCTAAAAGACTTTTCAGCGATACGTTAGATCGTTTAGTTTCACTAAAAGTTGCTACGAGCACTATGCGTACAATTGAGCATGTTGGTGGATTTGATAGATACCTTGTAAAGGCTGATGATTCAGTTCTTTCAAAAAGAGCAAAAACTGTAAAAACTCAAATTCTTAGAAAACTAAGATCAGAGACTAAAACGAAGGCGGCAAACTAATGGCTTCTAAATCACTTAAATTAAAAATCAATAAAGGCGACAATGTTAAAGTTATTGCTGGTTCTGGAAAAGGTCACACAGGAACTGTTTTAGACCTTAACGCTAGAAAGCTTCAAATCAAAGTTTCTGGACACAACATGCAAACGCATTTTGATAAAGAAAACGGAATCTTCACTAAAGAAGGATTTGTTGATTATTCAAACGTAAAACTTGAAGCTGCTCCAAAAAGAACAGCGAAAAAGAAAACTGCAGCTAAAAAAGCATAAGTAATATTAAATGAAAGACTTAAGTGTTTCAGTCTTTCAGATCTGTTCGGATGATTCTTTCCAGAACAATTCAAAAAAAATATTAGATTTATTAAAGGTCCACGATTTAAAGTCAGTGGACCTTTGTGTTTTTCCTGAAAACGCTCTTTATATAAATATCGATAAGAAGAGTAAAACCCCTAAAATTTCATTAGAAGATTCTTTTTTTAAAGAACTTTCCTCTTTAGCAAAAGCTAACGATGTTGTTGTTCATTTAGGGAGTGTTCCTCTTTATAAAGAAGACGGTAAGCTTTATAACACCAGTGTTGTAGTAATGGCTGATGGATCAGTTTCTAAAGCATATGATAAAATCCATCTTTTTGCGGCTAACCTAGGTCCTTTACAAATTGATGAGGGGATAAACTACTCAGCAGGTGAAGCTCCTAAGGTTTTAGATGTAAAGGGTTGGAAAGTTGGCTTAAGCATTTGTTTTGATCTTAGGTTTTCAGAGCTTTATTCACACTATGCGAAAGAGGGCTGTGATTTAGTTTTAGTGCCCTCAGCCTTTTTTAGAAAAACAGGCATAGCGCACTGGGAGCTTTTGTTAAAAGCTAGGGCTGTTGAGAATCAGTGTTATGTGGTTGCTCCAGGGCAAGTTGGAGTTCATAAGAGTGTGGACAGTGAGGCAATCAGAAAGAGCTACGGGCAGTCCTTGGCGGTTCATCCGTGGGGAAATGTTTTAGCTGATTTAGGAACTGAGGGTGAAGCTGTTCAAACTGTTTTACTTAATTATGACGAAATTGAGAAAATTAAGAATTCAATCTTAATGAAAAGAAGGCTTTAAGCCTTTTAAGGAAGTGTGAAATGCCAAAGTTTTTTGCGACATGTTCAAAAGGGTTAGCCCCTGCTTTAGAATCAGAGCTTAAGAGTTTTGATTTAAAACTAAAGGCGTTTTTTATGAAAGACTCAGGAGTGGGTTTTGAGTGCTCTTGGGATAAGGCTTATGAGATCAACTTAAGATCTAAAGTTGCTTCCCGTGTTTTAATGCCGGTTCTCGATTATAAGGCTTCAAGTGATGAGCAGATCACTCATGGCTTAAAGAAATTTGATTTTGCTAAATACATTCCTAAAAACGGCACGTTCTCTCTTCGTGTGAAGCTTCAAAGAAACTCTCGTTATAGAGATCAAAGATTTGTAATGAATCAGATTAGAGTGGGGCTTTTAGAGCACTTTGAAGATATTGGTAGAAAAGACATCTCAGTTTCTGTTGATGAGCCAGATGTTGAGATTTTTGTTGGGGTTTTTGGGGTTCAGTTCTCTTATTCTTTAAATCTAAGTGGCCCGCCACTTTCTAATAGAGGTTATAGGCTTGAAGGGGAAAGAGCTCCTTTAAGAGAAAACTTAGGCGCAGGGCTTATTAAGCTTACAGGCTGGGACGGGACAGTGCCTTTAGTGGATTTTTTCTGTGGTAGTGGGACATTTTTGTTTGAAGCTGCAACGATTAAAGACCCAAACCCACTTAATCGCTTCTTTGGCTTTACTCAGTGGGAGAACTTTGATTCAAAAAAGTATGAAGACCTTCTGGATAAGGTTAAAGCTTTAGAAAACCAGAACTCAACTCAAATTTATGGTTTTGACCAAGATCCTAGAAGTATTGAATCAGTAAGAACGAATATTGAAGATTTGAACTTGTCTAAGCACATTCACTTTAAGCAAGTGGCGTTAAAAGATTTAAACCCTACAGCTATGGGTTTAGAAAAAGGTATTGTGATCTTAAACCCTCCCTATGGCGAGAGGCTTGGTAACTTTGATGATGCTCTAAAGGTCTACACTCTTATAGGAGAGGTTTTAAAAGAGCAGTTTTCTGGTTGGAAGGCTTTTATCTTGTCTCCTGATACAGAGCTTACAAAAGCTTTAAAGATGAAGGCGTTTTATAAGACAACGGTAGATAATGGTGGAATTGATTGTGCGTACTTAGGGTATGAAATTAATTAAGAGAGGTTTTTATGGGTGAAGATTTAAGAGGATTTATCAAAAGTAGAGTTGAGGCGGCAAATGCTCCAGGATTGTTAAGACTTGCCTTTCATGATGCGGGTACATTTTGTAAGAAAACTAATACAGGTGGTGTAGGGGCTTCAGTGATGAATCCTGAAGAGCTTCAACGCCCTGTTAATGATGGTTTGCAAAAGTCAGTAAATTTAATTCAAAGGCTTCACTCTGAAGGGCCTGAATATTCGGTTGCAGATTATATAGCTATGGCTGGTGCTGTAGCTGTAGAGATAACAGGAGGACCTGTTATAGAAATTTCTTTAAGCAGGGTGGACGTGAACTCTCCTGCTCCAGATGGCAGGCTTCCAGATGAGCATGATGATGCAAAAAAGCTTCTTTCAACATTTGAGAGAATGGGGTTAGACACTAAAGATTTGGTGGTCTTATCAGGAGCTCACACGTTAGGAGATGCTGAAGACAAGCCTTTTACAGATAACAGGTTAGAGTTTGATAACTCTTATTTTAAGAACCTTCTTAAGGCTGATTTACCAAAGCATTTGGGCCGGTTTAAGAGTGATGAGGCTTTATTAACGGTTGATGAAATGAAAAGCCTTGTTGAAAAATATGCGAGTGATAAAGAGGCTTTTTTTGCAGATTTCACTAAAGCATATGTGAAAATGACTGAATTGGGTTTTAGTTAATTTAAATAATGACGCCTTTTTATGGGCGTGCTATTTCCGCCTCTTTAAAAGAAGGCGGTTGATATGAATACTTGGCATGATGTCTCTCTTGGTGATGATGTTCCTGATAATTTTTCAGCAATTATTGAAGTTCCAAAAGGATCTAAAAATAAGTATGAGCTAGATAAAGAAACTGGTTTAATCAGAGTGGATAGAGTTTTATTCAGCTCTGTACAATATCCTGCAAACTACGGCTTCATTCCTAAAACTTATTGTGAAGATAATGACCCTTTAGATGTTTTGGTTTTGGGTCAGGAGCCAGTGTTCCCACTTTCGATTATGACGGCAAGACCAATTGGCTTAATGAAGATGATTGATGATGGTGAAGCAGATGATAAAATCATTGCAGTTCACACTCATGACCCAGAGTATGCTCACTACCAATCAATTACAGAGCTTCCTCCGCATAGAATGGCAGAGGTTCAAAGGTTTTTTGAAGATTACAAAGCTTTAGAGAATAAAAAAGTTGTTGTTGAGAAGTTTTTTGGGCCTGAAGAAGCAAAGAAAAGCATTCTTAAGGCTATTGAAGATTACAAAGTTAAATTCCCAGAAAAATAAGATCGGGGTTTTTAAATAGACAGCTTTCTTTAAAAGGGCTTACTTAAAACCATATAAACAGTAGCGATTGTTAGCGCACTGTAGAATAAAATAAGTTTTCCCTGATGTTCTTTTGGAAGCCTTTTTAAGAAAAGTGGCGTCATTCCAAAAACTAACCATGTAAAGAGCTTAAATAAGAACCAGCCTTGAGAGAATGCTCCGTCAATATTAGCTCGAGCTAACAATCCAAATCCTGCAAACAAAACTACAAAAAGGCTTGAACCATGTAATTTTGCTAGGTTTTTTCTAACCTGGTCTGGGAAAGCTTGACCGATTGCTGAAGACATCAGCAGGCCTGTTGTGAGGAGCATAATAAATAACGACGATAAGTGTAGCCACTTGTAAAATATATAAGACATAGGTCTAATCACTACTTGTTGCTGGTAAGATTGACAAGAAATCATGTTGGGTTATCAGTTAGAGTCATAAAAAAATGTAAATATACAGGAGGCAGATAAATGCTAATGGAAATTGGAATGCTTGCACCCATTGCTGGTGTAGTAGGATTGGGGATCGCTTTATTGACTTATATGAGTCTATTAAAGCTTTCTACGGGAACAGACAAAATGAAGGTGATTGGTGAAGAAATTCACTTAGGCGCTATGAGCTTTTTAAAAGCTGAGTACAAGCTACTATCAATTTTTGTAGCTGTTGTAGCAGGACTTTTATTTTGGAGATTTGGTGGCCCGACAGCCGTTGCATTTATCTCTGGAGCTGTTGTTTCAGGTTTAGCTGGTTTCATCGGAATGAAAGCTGCTACAAAAACTAATGTTAGAACTGCTGCTGCAGCAAAAGAGTCTGGACAAGGTAAAGCTTTGTTAACAGCTTTTAACGGTGGAGCTGTAATGGGTCTATCAGTAGCAAGTTTAGGTCTAATTGGTTTAGGTGTTTTCTACCATCTTTTTGGACAGTATGTTGATACAGTTGGTGTTATCTCAGGATTTTCAATGGGTGCATCATCTATCGCTCTTTTTGCAAGAGTTGGTGGTGGTATCTTTACAAAAGCTGCTGATGTTGGTTCTGACTTAGTTGGTAAAGTTGAAGCGGGGATTCCAGAAGATGATCCAAGAAACCCAGGTGTGATTGCAGATAACGTTGGTGACAATGTTGGTGACGTTGCAGGTATGGGTGCTGACATTTTTGAATCTTATGTAGGGGCTATGGTTGCATCAGTTGCAATTGCTGCAACTATGTCTTTAGGTGCAGTTGCTGACCTTGCTCCAATTGGTGGAGATGCTGGTAGATCATTATTAATGGGCTTGCCATTAACTTTATCAGTTCTTGGGTTGATCTCTTCAGTTCTTGGAATTTTAGGAATGACTTTCTTTAAAAAGATGGATCCTGCACACGCGCTTAACACTTCAGTGTTTACTGCTTGCGGTATTTTCGCTGTAGCGACATATGTTCTTTTAGGTCAGATGGGTCTTTCATCAAATCTTTTTTGGGCGATTGTTTCGGGTGCTGTTGCAGGTCTTGCGATCGGTCACATCACTGAGTACTACACGTCAAAAGGCCCTGTATTTAAAATTGTTGAGTCTTCTAAAACAGGCCCTGCAACAAACATCATTCAAGGTATGGCTGTTGGTTTAGAGTCTTGCGCTCTTCCACTTATCTGCATTTGTGCAGCTATCTATGTATCATTCTACTTTTCTGGTCTTTACGGTATCGCTTTAGCTGCTGTGGGAATGCTTGCAACGGTTGGTGTTACAATGACTGTTGATGCTTACGGGCCAGTTGCTGATAATGCTGGTGGTATTTCTGAGATGGCAGGTCTTGGACCAGAGGTTAGAACAATCACTGACGGATTAGATGCAGTTGGAAATACTACTGCTGCTGTTGGTAAAGGTTTTGCAATTGGTTCTGCGGCTTTAACTGCTCTAGCATTATTTGTTGCTTACGGTCAGTCTGTTGACGTTGTAAGAGCTGCTGCTGGAATGGAAGGCCTTTCAATCGACATTCTTAACCCAATGGTTGTTATCGGTTTATTCTTAGGTGCTGTTGTTCCTTTAGTTGCTGGTGCAATGACAATGACTTCCGTTTCTAAAGCTGCTGGTGAAATGGTTGATGAGATCAGACGCCAGTTTAGAGAAATCCCAGGTCTTTTAGAAGGTACAGGAAAGCCTGATACTGTAAGATGTGTTGAGATTTCTACAAACGCTGCATTAAAAGAAATGTTAGCTCCAGGTGCAATTGCAGCTGCTGCTCCAGTTGCTTGTGGCTTCTTACTTGGTGCCGAAGCTTTAGGTGGAATGCTTGCAGGTGCTACTGTTGTTGGTGTTGTTTTAGCTCTTCTTATGTCAAACGCTGGTGGTGCTTGGGATAACGCTAAAAAAGCAGTTGAAACAGGTGCAGTTGAAGGTGTTGGAAAAGGTTCTGATACTCATACAGCTACGGTTGTTGGTGATACAGTTGGTGACCCGTTTAAAGACACTACTGGTCCGGCTATGAACATTTTGATCAAACTTATGTCTGTTGTAGCTCTAATTATAGCTCCAATCATAGCAACAATCTAAATAGTTTAGAAGCTAGCGTTTCAAATTAAGACGAAGCCAAACTTTTTTAAGTTTGGCTTTTTTATTATGTGCCTTTTGCCGATGTAGATATGTTGTTAAAATTTAAAAGGGGTACGTTTATGAAACTAAAATATATTTTACCATTGTTCTTGCTGCTTGGTTTTACAGGTTGTGAGGAAGAAGAGATCTTAAAATCAATCTTAGGTGATCCAGTAGCAATTGCTGACGGGGACTATGTAACAGACTGTATTCCAGACGGTTCAGGTGGAAGCTCAATCACGAGTTTAACTGTTTCAGGAAATGCAACATCAAGAGATATTCAAGTTGATGTTTATACAAGTGCTGATTGTACAACAGGTGAAACTTTGGGGACTCCAGAGCAAGCTAGTATTGAACTTGCAGAGTATGGGTTTGGTAATAGCGTATCTTTCTTTACAGAAGGTGCGGCCAAGCTTCCATACCATGTCGATTCAGAAGGTGCACTTTATATAGGTGTAAGTGCCGACAGTTCAGGGGAGCCAGCTGAAATTTTTGCTGACTTTATTGATGATCCAACAAATTCAGGTGGAACAAAGTTTAATTTTCTTGGGAATTAGAGCTTAAGAAAAAACTAAATGTTTCAAACTAAAACGAAAGCTAAACTGCAAAAGTTTAGCTTTTTTTTTGCCGATCAGTACCTTAGTAAGGGAGCTGCTGATGTTAAGGTATATTTTGCTATTAAGTTTAACTTTTTTTGCAGGCTGCAACGAGGATGTTGAAACGGAAGTTGCAAAAGGTGCTGTAAGCATTCCTCTTGGGACATACCATTCAAACTGTGCAGTTGTAGGGAGTAACGACAGCGAGAGAACAGTCTTGATCTTAAGTGCAGACGGCAACAGGTCTATCCATATGGAAAGCTTTATAGGAAGTCCGTTTTGTACAGGAGTACCTTCTATAGGCCCCACAGAGGTGGCTTCACTTGAGGTTTCTGAAGATTTGCTTCGAGATGATATATCTTATTTTGAGGACTCAGCAGCAGGTTTTGTGCCATTTTACCTAAATGGAAAAGACTTATATTTAGGAGAGGCGGCTTTAAGCTTTGCAGGAAGTGATGCTGAAACTACCTTTGCTGATTTTACAGCAGACCCTATTCCTAACTCAGTTGTGATTTACCATAGACAGTAACTCCTAAGCTAAGTCATTATGTTGTTAGGTAAGTTGTGATTTAAGTAACCAAATTAAAAATCCGGACCTTGCAGTCCAGAGTGTTGTTCTTGGCCAATTTGTTAAAACTAATAGTTTAATTTTTTCTAGATTGTAACCGTTTTCGTTTAGTTCTTTGTGTATGGGCACTGATAATAAAAAAGTAGATCCCCATGTTAGTAGTACTCCGATTAAATTTATAATGAAGGCGGCTGATAAGTTTTTATTGATGTTTTGATGCGTTATTAGAAAAGCTGTAAAGAGCTCAAAACACATAAGAGGCATTACAACCATAGAGACCCTTGCCCCGTGAAAATTGGTAAATTTTTTGAAAGCGGATGGTTTTATAAACTTAAAACTTGGATAGTGTACAAGTTGTATTGTCCATATCAGTCCTGTTAATAAAAGGCAGCATATAGTGTGAAGCAAAGTTAAATCTAAGGTGTTTTCAAAAAATATGGTTAAATTTTGCATGTGTTTGTATTTTTCTTTGGTAAATAGGGTCTTATTCCTAGGGCGAATAAATAGTATGCGGCATTCATAATGAAGAATCCTAACTTTGTTTTTGAAATAGCGTTTAAGATAGGCGTAACCTCTAATTCATCCCAAATGGCTTGAAATGCAGTTACTCCGCTTAGAATCTCTCCATTTGCTTTTTTAACATGAAAGTACCTCTTAAAGTCTTTTTCTGGGATGCCTTCTGCCAAGGGGTCAAAGTCAGGGGTGGTGATATCGATTAAGCCAAGGAGATTTTTTGGGTCCTTTTGTTTATAGAAGGTCATCTCTTTAGAGCAGAGGTGACAGGCGCCATCGTAATATAAGTATAGTTCTTTATCCATATTGTTTAATATACACTAAACGATTTGCCTTTTCAAGCTATTCTGTGCTATAGTATCGTTTAGACACAGTTAAACAGGATGATTATGGCTAATTTAAATAAAACTATTGATTCAATTGGTGAGTTTATCGAGTACTGGGGTTTTAAGAAAATCCATGGTCGCATATGGGCTCTTATCTATTTGTCTAAAGAGCCTGTTTCCACTCCTCAAATTGTTAAGACATTAGGTGTTTCCAAAGGACTTGTGAGTATCGCTATAAATGAACTCTTAGAGCATGATCTAATATCAGAAGCAGGTAAGGTAAAAAACGGTGCGATTACATATTCTTCAAAAGAGAATGCGGCTAAAACAGTACGAAAAGTTTTAAGAAATAGAGAGCTTCAGATGGTTAGTGATGCTGAAAAATCATTAGAAGTACTTTTTGCTAACTCTAAACAAGACTTACTGGAAGACAATATATCAAAAGATAAAATATTTGATCTTTTGGATCTGACTACATCTTCGAAGAAAATATTGATGAAACTTACAAGTGAAGAAATCGGGAGTATACACGAGTGGGCACTTTATTTTAAAAAAATTCTTAGGGGGCTTTAATATGATAGAAGAATTGAAAAATAAAATTGTATCAAAAAGTCTTGAGCTTGCTTTTACAGCCAGGTCAGGAGTTTATTATTTAGAGAGTAACCCGCTATTTTATATAGATCAGTGGATCCGTTTTAAAAAGTTTCAAAAACCTGAGCAGATACTTTCAGAGAAAGAGCTGCTTGGTGAAGTAAGGGGTTTGATTGCTGAAGATGTTAAGAGCTTTATAAAATATAAATACCCATTAAGTTTGTTTAACGCAGAAAGCCCCTTAAAGCATGTAAAGTCACTTTTACAGGTGTATTTAGATTCAATTAACGTGGCTTACAGTAAAAAATTTCAAAAGAATAAGTTCTTTAGCGAAGAGGCTAGAGTGAAAATGAATAAACTTCCTGACTATTACACAAGGAACTTTCACAATCAGACAGATGGTTATCTTTCTAAAGAATCTGCTGAGATGTATGATCACCAAGTGGAGATTCTTTTTAGGGGAACTGCAGATGCTATGAGAAGGCTTATTCTTGAGCCTATTGTCTCTTATTTTCAAAGAAAAGAGAGTATAAAAATATTGGAGGTAGGGGCTGGCACAGGAGTTTCTACAAAAATTTTAAGTCGAGTCTTTCAAAATGCAGATATTAAAGCTTATGATCTTTCACCAGATTACACCGCTTATGCAGCTGAAAATTGTAGTTTCGATAATACTTCTTACCACACAGGAAACGCTGAGGATCTAAGCGGTGAACAAAACGAAACTGTTGATTTGTGGGTGTCTACTTTTATGTTCCATGAGCTGCCGCACGAAGCGAGAATTGAAGTTTTAAAAGAAGCCTATAGAGTGCTTAAGCCTGGAGGGAGAATTGTTATAGTTGATTCAATCCAGAAGCATGATCGTAAAGACTTTGAAGAAGTTATGACTTCGTTTCCTCAAAACTTCCATGAACCTTATTATAAGAACTACACTCAAAAACCTCTTGAGGTCGATATTGAATCGGTTGGTTTTAATCATATAGAGAGTAAGAATAGATTTTTATCTAAGGTGTGTTGGGCGGTTAAGTGATTATGGCAAGTTTAGAAAAAATAAAGGCTGTAGATAAAGATAAATACACCTCTAGAGAGTGGATTAAAATGATCAATTCATTAAGTGGTTTTAAGAGTGCTAACTTGATTGGGACGAGCTCTAAAGAAGGTGAGTCAAACCTTTGTATTGTAAGTTCTGTGTTTCATATAGGTGCTAACCCTCCTCTCATGGGGTTTGTTTTACGACCTCACTCAAATGAATCTCCAAGTCATACACTTTTAAATATTGAAGATACGAAGTTTTTTACTATTAACCATGTTAATGAAAAAATTTATGAAAGGGGGCATCAGACGAGTGCGCGTTACCCTCAAGAAGTCTCAGAGTTTAAAGAGTGTAACTTGACTGAAGAGTCGGGTTTTGATGCTCCCTATGTAAAAGAGGCTAATGTTAAAATAGGGCTTAAATTTACGAGTCGTACAGACATTCATGAAAACAACACTCATATGGTAATTGGTAAGGTTGTGGAGTTTATGGTTCCAGATGGCTCGGTCTATGAAGATGGACACATTGATCTAGAGGGTGCTGGAAGTATTGTCGTTTCGGGTCTTGATTCATATCATAAGACACAGATTTTATCACGACTAAGCTATGCAAAGCCAGGTGTTCAAGTTAACCCGATTAAAGTGAGTGCTATAAGTAAGGAGAGTAAGTGATGTTTAAATGGTTGAGAAGAGATCCCGTGAAAAAACTTAGAAAACAATACGTACAGAAATCTGAAAAAGCTATGCTGGCCCAGAGAAATGGAGATATGGCTCTTTTTGCTACTCTTTCACAAGAGTGTGATGTTTTATGGAAAAAAATTGAAGCTTTGGTGGAATAGTAAAGCTAGTTCACCATGATAAAGTTTAAAGAGCCGTAGAGCCTTTAAAGCTGATTTAGGTTCCAGTCATAACCAGAGTAAGAAACAGAGTACTCTCCTGAAAGGATAAGTGCTTTTTCTTTTTCATTCCTAGAAATTGAGTCTACATACTTTGTTAGAAAAGCTTTTATAGATTTATAATTTCTTGTTTTAAAATCATCTTTATACCACTTAAAGATATTAGATAGCTCAACTGATTTATTTTCTAAGTTTACACGATTTCTAGAATGGTCTTTTAAAAAATTCTTAGCAGCTGTATCAAGCTGACTTTTTATAGTCTTTGCATTCCATGCAGTGTTTAACAGTGCAGGGCAGCCTATAGAAGCACAGTTAAAAGCAAAGTGTATTCTAGCGTCTGTTCCTAGGGTTTTTGAAGCTCTTACAAGCTCATGCTCAATTTGATCAAGGTATGACTCTTGTCCAAAAAGTTTAAAGAATTTTTTCTTCCAAGGAGAAGAGAAGAAGTATGAGGTTTTCTTAATAGAAGCCACAGGATAGTTATCAAGAATGAGTTTAATTGTATAAGCGTTATATGTGTTTATATAAAAAGCCAGTTGTTGCTCGTTTGTAAACGTATTGAACTCTTCTTTTTTAAGTGAACTCATGGAGTCTAAATATTTTTGTAAAGAGACTTTGTTAAAATTCTTGTAATCAACAGCTGAGCTTGTTTGATCAGGTGCCATTTTTACATGAGTTTTTAAAAGCTCTGAAAAAGCTTTATGATCGTGATCAAAAGCCATTGAAAGAGATGAAATTAAAAGAATAGAGATTAGTGTAGTTATTTTTTTCATACCCTTTATTTTTAGGTAAAGGGTATTTTAGATCAAGTCTAGATTGAAAGTGGTTCTATCCTTCAATGTTTAGATGCTTCATAACCTTTGCTAGGTTTTTTTTCATCTTAGCAAGGTTTCCAAAAGCAGCGTTGTTTTTTAAGCCTTCTTTTAAAGGTTTTAGCGGGTAGCCGTAATAACTTCCAGCTTCTTTAATGCTTTTGTGAACCACTGAGTGCCCTGCAAGGTTTACGTTGTTAGCAATAGTGATGTGCCCTGTAACAGTAGACCTTCCGCCTGTAGTGAAATAATCTCCGATTGTTGTAGAGCCTGCGACAATAAAGCCTGCAGTGATGACAGCACTTCTTCCAATGATGCAGTTGTGTGCAATATGACAAAGATTATCAATTTTAGTGTGAGTTCCAATTCGAGTTTCACCAAAAGTGCCTCGATCAATCTTAGTTCCCGGGCCAACGTGAACAAAGTTCTCTAAAACAACTCGCCCTTGGTGTGGAATGGGAAAGTGCTCCCCTTTTTCAGTAGAGGCATATCCAAAACCCTCGGTGCCAATGGCAGCGTGTGGGTGAATTTCACAGTCATCACCAAGAACAGAGTTTTGGGCAATAAGTGCAAACTCATGGATTCTACAATTTTTGCCAAGTTTTGAGCCTGACTGGATCACAGCAGAAGTTCCAATAATAGAGCCGCTTCCAATGGTGACATTTTTGCCAATAAAAACATTTGGTCCAATTTTAACGTCTTCAGCCACGTGGACAGTCGGGTGAACGATGGCAGCCATTGAGATGTTTGTTTTAAACCCTTCAAACTGCTCAGCAAGCTTGTCTGTAGCAAAAATTTCTTTAGCAGACAGGGCCATAGCAAGTCTTGGGTTACTAGATTTTAGAGCATTTACCTTAGTTTCTTTTGGAAGGAGGTGTGCATGAGACTCAGGAAGAACAATACAGCCAACACGTGCCTTTAGAGCTTTTTCAACAGACTCAGGCTTTGAGATAAAGACTAAAGAATCAGGGGTTGGGTCATTTTCAGAGGAAAGTTCAATTAGTTTTCGTTCTAAATTGTCCTCGATGTGGACAGAAAGAAGCCCTTCATACTGTTTTAGTAGTTTAGATACGTTAGCCATAGGAAAATCCTTTCAAGAAAAAAACAATAGCACTAGTCAAATCAAAAAGAGTGTTGTATCTTGACACAAACGACCACGAAACAACGCAAGGAGTCATGATGGCAACTAAGGCTACAGGAACAAAAGCAGGTGCTGCTACTAAAAAGAAAACTACTAAAAAAGCAGCTGCTGAGGGTGAAGAGGTTGTAAAAAAAGTAAAAAAGAAGCGTATAACTAAAGCAGAGCGTGAAGCAACGGAAGAAGCTGCTCGTTTAAGAGATAAGTGGCAAGAGCTTCATACTTTATCTGAGGGGCAACCTGCTAAGAAATATAAGATCACAGACTCTTATGAATCTAATACTGCTTTAGATCATGCAAAGCTTGGTTGGGGATATGTGCTGACATCACAAAATAATAGGTTAGAAGTATTGTTTGAAGAGGGCATTAAAGTCTTAATTTCAAATTACGAAGGATCATAGTTTAAATGGCAAAAGACGATTTAGCACAATTAGAAGGAAAGATCTGCGACGCTGGCGCTGGAGGTCTTTATCAAGTGGAACTTGAAAACGGAGCAAAGATTAAAGCTAAGCTTTGTGGTAAAATGAGAAGATTTAACATTCGTGTTGTTGTGGGTGATAGAGTTACAGTTGGTGTTTCTCCATACGACCCGACGCACGGTTTGATCATGTACAGACATAAATAGTCTAAAAATCTAAGAATAATTTATATAATCAAAATTAATAAACGGTGCTACGGAGTTTGATATGAACGCTGCAGAATTTCTATTGCAAAATAGTAACTTAAAAAAAACAGAAGGCTTTGATAAAGCAGTCTCTTTATTTGAAGAAGGGTACAGCTTTGGAGAGGTTTTTTACACTCCAGAAGTTTGGGCTGATAAGGGTTTAGGGTTTTGGAATCTTGATAGACTTTTAACTGCTCACCAGGGTTATGTTAAATTTCAACAAAAAAAAGAGAAGTACCTAAAAGACGTTGAATCTAGACAGGCTCCTCCAGAGGGTGCTTCTGA
>JBOEFV010000073.1:2919-3055 GCA_050633065.1 Bdellovibrionales bacterium | reverse complement strand
GTTCCGAGGTTTTTCTAAGGCCTGAAACCGCTCAAGGTATTTTTGTAAATTTTGATAATGTTAGAGCTTCAACTCGTAAGAAGCTTCCGTTTGGTATCGCTCAAATTGGTAAATCTTTTAGAAATGAAATCACTCC
>JBOEFV010000073.1:0-2884 GCA_050633065.1 Bdellovibrionales bacterium | reverse complement strand
GCACTCCGGGTAACTTTGTATTTAGAACACGTGAATTTGAGCAAATGGAGATGCAATACTTTGTAACTCCAGGTGAAGATGAAAAATGGTTTGATTTTTGGAAGCGTGAGAGGTTTGACTTTTTAGTCAATAAAGTTGGCTTGGATAAAGACAGTGTGCGCTGGGAAGAGCATGGACCTAACGAACTTGCTCATTATGCTAAGGCTGCATTTGATGTTGAGTTTAAGTTTCCATTTGGTTGGGGTGAGCTAGAAGGGGTTCATAACCGTTCTGATTTTGATCTTAAACAACATCAAGAGTTTTCAGGTAAAAAATTAGAGTACTTTGATGAAGTGAATAAAGAAAAATACATTCCTTTTGTTATTGAGACTGCTATTGGAGCAGATCGTTTAACATTAGCTGTTCTTTGTAACGGAATGGTAAAAGAAATGGATGCTGAAGGAAAAGAAGTGAGAAATCTTTTTAAAGTAAACCCTGTTCTTGCTCCATATAAGGCTGCTTTGTTGCCGCTTTCAAAGAAAGAGCCTTTACAGTCTACTGCGCACAGAATCTTTCAAGAGTTAAGTGAGACATGGTCAGTTGATTATGATGAGTCTGGAAGTATTGGTAAAAGATATAGAAGGCAGGATGAGATTGGAACACCTTTTTGCATCACTGTAGATTTTGACACAGCTGAAGATCAAAAAGTTACTGTAAGACACAGAGACACAATGACACAACAGCGTGTGAGTATGGATAGATTGGAAGAGTTTTTATTAGAAGGTATTAAATCGTTTGACGAATTTGGAGGGTAACTAATGAATCAAACTACTGTAGACCAAGGTGGTCAAAAATACTTGTATTTCTTTTCAAAAGAAGAAACTGAAGGGGATGCAAAGCTAAAGAATCTTTTAGGCGGTAAGGGTGCAAACCTTGCTGAGATGTCAAATTTGGGAGTTCCAGTGCCTCCAGGTTTTACTTTATCAACAGCGCTTTGTGCTAAGTTCCAAAAAGAAGGAAAGCTTAGTGATGCAATCAAAGCAGAAATTAAAGAGGGTGTTGAAAAGGTTGGGTTAAACTCTGGTAAAAAGTTTGATGATGCTGAAAACCCACTATTGGTAAGTGTTAGATCGGGTGCTCCTGTTAGTATGCCTGGAATGATGGATACGATTTTAAACTTAGGTTTAAATGAAAATACTACAGAGGGCCTAGCTAAAAAGTCAGACAATCCAAGATTTGCATATGACTCTTATAGAAGATTTATCCAAATGTATGCAAACGTTGTGATGGGAGTTAACCACTCGTTACTTGAGGTTTACTTAGAAGATTTAAAATCAGATAAGGGCTATCAGGCAGATACGGACCTTACAGTGGAAGATCTAAAAGGTTTGATCTCTAGGTATAAAACTGAAGTTTTACAAAATACAGGGGCGAACTTTCCAGAAAACCCATGGGATCAACTTTGGGGAGCTGTAGAGGCCGTATTTAAAAGTTGGGACACTCCAAGAGCGATCACTTATAGAGATTTAAATGGAATTGATTCAGCAATGGGAACGGCGGTGAACGTTCAAGCTATGGTTTTTGGTAACCTAGGAGACACAAGTGCAACAGGTGTTGCTTTTACAAGAGACCCTTCAACAGGTCGTAAAACATTTTATGGTGAGTATTTGCAAAATGCTCAGGGTGAAGATGTGGTTGCTGGTTTAAGAACACCTCAGCCAATTAGTAAAGAAGCGGGAAAAGATGGGCAGATTAGCTTAGAAGCTTTAATGCCAGAGACTTATTCTCAGCTAGAAGATATTTATAAAAAATTAGAGCTGCACTATAAAGACATGCAAGATCTTGAGTTCACTATCGAAGATGGAAGGCTTTGGATGCTTCAGACAAGAACTGGTAAAAGAACTGCAAAAGCAGCATTTAAAATCGGTTTAGACATGCTTGAAGAAGGGCTGATTAGTGAGACAGAGTTGTTGGAAAGAATTGATCCTGCAAGTTTAGATCAACTACTGCATCCAACTCTAGATCCTGACGCTCCAAAAACAATGATTGCAAAAGGTTTGCCTGCAAGTCCTGGTGGAGTTTGTGGTAAAGTTGTTTTTACAAGTGAAGAAGCTGTTTTATTAAAAGCTAAGGGAGAAAAATGTATTTTAGTTCGCCCTGAAACATCTCCGGATGACATTGAAGGCATGATTGCTGCTGAGGGTGTTTTAACCACTCGTGGTGGAATGACTTCACACGCTGCTGTTGTGGCTCGTGGTATGGGTAAATGTTGTGTTGCTGGTTGTGAGCAGATGACAGTGGACCTTAAAAAAGGAGAGATCTCTTGTGCTGGTTATGTTGTTACAAAGCATGAATTCATCACGCTTGATGGATCAACTGGTGAAGTTTATTTAGGTGAAGTTCAAACAAAAGACCCTGAACTTGATGGTGACTTTGAAAAAGTAATGGCTATTGCTGATAAGTACAGACGTATGAAGATTAGAGCTAATGCTGATAACCCTCATGATTCAAATGTTGCAAGAAAGTTTGGAGCTGAAGGAATTGGTCTTTGTAGAACAGAGCACATGTTCTTTGGTGGAGACCGTATTGATGCTGTAAGAGAAATGATTTTGTCTGAAGATCGTTTTGAAAGACAAGATGCTTTGGCAAAGTTAAAGCCTTATCAAAAAGAAGATTTTATTGGAATTTTTAAAGAGATGAAAGGGCTTCCTGTAACGATCCGTTTACTGGATCCGCCTCTTCATGAATTTTTACCTCACACAGCAGAAGAAATTTCTGATTTAGCAGGTAAGCTTGGAATGGAAGTTGAGAAAGTTACAAGAAGAGTTGAAGGGTTGAAGGAATTTAATCCAATGCTTGGACATAGAGGTTGCAGGTTAGGTGTTACTTATCCTGAAATCTATGA
>JBOEFV010000072.1:0-4796 GCA_050633065.1 Bdellovibrionales bacterium | reverse complement strand
GAACTATACGAAGCTGGAACTTTAATAACAATGAGACAAGGCGAAAATGGGTCGCTACAGTTAATAACGCCAGCCTTTTGCTCCTGTTATTTGCTTTGTTTTTCATTTGGGGAAATGAACTTCGATCTTTAGCAATATCACTAGTGGCTATTGCTGCCGCATTAGTTCTAGCAACAAAAGAACTAATCTTGTGCCTTATGGGAGGCATCTTAAAAGCAAGTTCTAAGCTCTTTGAACTCGGAGATCGGATTTCTATTAAAGACATTCGAGGAGAGGTTGTTGACCACAACTTTTTAGTTACAACTTTATTTGAAATCGGCCCTGGAGAACTTTCTAATCAGTTCACGGGCAGACGCATAAAAATTCCAAACTCGATTTTTCTAAACTCAAGTATTGCTGTTGCACCTGCTGGAAACCATTACAGCCTACATGTTTTTACTTTGGTACTACAGCTAAACAAAAACTTACGAAAAACAGAAGCTCTACTTTTAGAGGCTGCTAACGAAGCTTCTAAAGATTACATTCAAGAGGCAGATGAATACATTCGAAATATATGTAAAAAAGAAGGTGTCGACACACCTTATCTCAAACCTAGGGTTTTCTTTTACACTAAAGACAAAGAGACCGCTGAGTTTCATATAAGAATGCCTGTGCCTTTTAATTTACTTTCTAGGACTGAGAAAAAATTTAAAAGTATATTTTTCGATAAATACTTTGGAGAAAACCATAATGAGTAGATTAATGAAATCGAGGCGTAAAAGTAAGCACCAACCTCCAGGGCAAATTGTTTTATCAAAAGATGACAAGCTCGTAAAACTTGACGTAACTGATTACACAAAAGAAAAACTTGTAAAAACAGTTTGCTCTACTGTAACTGATTGTATGACAGCCGTTGAAGACTCCAATACTGTGACATGGGTTGATATTCGAGGATTGTCTGACAGTAAGTTGATTAATGATATAGGGAAATCTTTTGGCATACACACTTTATGGCTTGAAGATGTATTGAATACTGACCACAGGCCTAAACTTGAAGAGCTAGATGACATTATTTTTTGTATTATTAAAGCTGTAAAATATGAAGATGATAAAAGCATAAGCTTTGAGCAGGTAAGTCTTTTTTTAGGAAAGAATTTTGTTATTTCCTTCCAGGAGGATGAAGAGAATGTCTTTACACCTGTAGATAAGAGACTTGAAAAAATGAAAGGTCGCATAAGAGAGTCTAAAGCGGATTATCTCTTTTACGCACTAATAGATTCTATTGTAGATGATTATTATACTGTTCTAGAAAAAATTGGGACTGAAGTAGAAGACTTAGAGGAACTCATAGCAAATGAGTTTAACGGAAATATTTATAAGGACATCTCTCGCTTAAGAAATGAACTCATCTTCTTGCGAAAATCAGCAAGTCCTATAAGAGAGGTTTTAAACCAGTGTACAATAACGGAAAAAGAAGAAGTCCAACTATCAACTAAAAAGTACTTTAAAGATGCTCATGATCATATTGTCCAGGTTGTAGACATTATCGACAGTTCGTTTCAAATGCTCGATTCGGCAAGAGACGCATTTAATTCGATGCAGGCGAACAAAATGAATGAAGTCATGAAGGTCCTAACTACATTTGCATCTATTTTCATTCCTTTAACATTTATAGCGGGAATTTATGGGATGAATTTTGAGCATATGCCTGAGCTTAAATGGGAGTGGGGCTATTATTATGTATGGGGCTTAATGATTTCAATTGGCCTCGGACTTGGGCTATATTTCAAAAAGAAAAAGTGGCTTTGAGAAAGCTCTAACACATTTTTTGATGCGTATTAAAAGTGCAACCTTTGTAAATTGATAGGCTATTGTGACTTTTTCAAAAGAATTGTTTCCAATTAATGCAGAGAAAGAAGGATCAGATTCAACTGATAGATAAAGCAATGCAGTCTTCAACTTGCATTGTTTTTAAAAGCAGCCAATTATAAACTTGCTTTATCTATAGGAGATCTATGAAAAAAATTAAACCTGCTTTAGGTTGGAGAGAGTGGGCTAACCTGCCAGAACTTAGTCGTAAAAAGATTAAAGTAAAGGTAGACACCGGAGCTAGGACTTCATCTCTACACGCTGTAAACATTAAGATCACAGGAGAAAAGCGAAGAACTGTCCATTTTGACTTCAACCCAGATCAAGATGGTGGAAAGCTTATTCATTGTAAACTTCCTTTAGTTGATGAGCGAAAAGTGAAAAGCTCTAACGGGATAAGTTCACTACGCCCTGTTATTGAGGTTGATATTACTATTGGTGAACACTCTTGGCCAATTGAAATCACCCTTGTAGATAGAGATATGATGGGCTTTAGAATGCTCTTAGGCAGGCAAGCCATGAGGGATAAATTTTTAGTAGACCCTGGAGAATCTTTTCTCCTAGGTAAGGCAAACAACAAAAAATAAGGAAATTTATGAAAATTGGAATTTTATCAAGAGGACCAGAACTATATTCAACAAAAAGACTCGTTGAGGCGTGTGAATCAAAAGGACATGAAGCTGTAGTGGTTGACCCGCTAAAATGCTACATGAACATAACCTCCAATAACCCAACTGTTCACTATAAGAATAGAGTTCTAGATGATTTTAATGCGGTAATACCTCGTATTGGAACGTCTATAACTTTTTACGGGACCGCCGTTCTAAGGCAATTTGAAATGGGCGGCGTGTACCCAGTTAATGAATCTGTCGCTATTTCTCGCTCAAGAGACAAACTGAGAAGCCTACAGATCATGTCCAGCAAAGGCATAGGCCTACCCGTCTCAGGTTTTGCCCATTCTACAAAAATGACAGATAAACTAATAGATTTAGCCGGAGGAGCACCTTTGGTGATTAAACTGTTAGAAGGCACACAAGGTAAAGGTGTTGTTTTAGCCGAGACCAAAAATGCTGCTGAAAGTGTAATTGAGGCCTTCAGAGCTCTAGACGCCCATTTCTTAGTCCAAGAATTTATTAAAGAGTCTGGTGGAGCGGACATCAGGTGCTTTGTTGTAGGAGATAAAGTTGTTGCATCTATGGAAAGAAAAGGTGCTGAAGGGGAATTTAGATCAAACCTTCACAGAGGAGGATCTGCAAAACCTATCAAAATAACTCCTGAAGAGCGTAGCACGGCATTAAAGGCCGCTAAAGCCATGGGCCTTAATGTGGCAGGTGTTGACCTTTTAAGATCAAACAAAGGCCCTCTCATTATGGAAGTTAATTCCTCTCCTGGCCTTGAAGGAATAGAAAATTCTACAGGAAAAGATATTGCTGGTATGATTATAGACTTCATTGAAAAGCAAGTAGAGTCAAAAAAGACATCTAAGACTAAAGGAAAAGGATGAAGAAAAAAACGAATCTTAAGCCCATCATAATTGATGGGCATGAAATTCTTCCTGGAGAAAGAAAAAGGTTTCATATAGGTCAAAGTAATACATTTGATTTTACAGATACTGGAATACCTGTAGAGGTAATTCGAGGCACAAAACCAGGACCTACACTATTTATTTCAGCAGTTATACATGGCGATGAGTTAAATGGTTTTGAAATTATTCGGAAGATATTAAAGCGACAGGAGCTGAAAGACTTAAAAGGAACGCTCATCGCAGTTCCAATAGTTAATGTGTTTGGATTCAACACAATGTCTAGGTATTTGCCTGACCGCAGGGATCTGAATCGTGCATTCCCAGGCTCTAAAACAAGCTCACTCGCATCTCGCATTGCTGATTTACTGATGACTGAGATTGTGAAGAAAGCTGATTACGGAATTGATCTTCATACTGGGGCTATTCACAGAGACAACCTTCCACAGATTAGAGCTTGTTTAGATGATGAAAGAACTGAAAAGTTGGCAAAATCCTTTGGAGCACCACTTATCTTAAATTCAAAGCTAAGAGATGGGTCTTTACGAGAGGCAGCCAGGAAAAAAAATATTCCCATGCTTCTTTTTGAAGGTGGCGAAGCTTTAAGGTTTGATGAAGATGCAATTAGAATAGGTGTTCGAGGCTGCATGAATGTCATGAAAGACTTGAAGATGATTGAGCTTAAAAAGGCAGTTAAGCCCAAGAAAAAATGTTACTTAGCACAATCAAGCCACTGGGTTAGAGCACCTCAAGGCGGCTGTGTTAGACTGAAAAAGAAACTCGGCCAAAGTATCAGTGAAGGTGATTTGTTAGGTGTTGTTTCAGGCCCTTTTGATCAAGAGAAAATAAAATTTCACTCTAGAACTACTGGCGTTGTAATTGGTATTTCAAAAGTTCCACTAGTAAATAAAGGTGACGCCGTTATTCATATAGCTACGCCCGATAAATATACTCCAAAAGAAGGAATAGATTATTTAGATGGATAAACTTTTAAGTAGCCTTTTATTATCAAGGGTCTTTGTGTAATGCCTAGCTTAGAAAGTTTAATAGGCAGTTTTGCAGTTTTGTGGGCAGCGATTGACCCTATAGGGACTCTACCTATATTTCTTGCTGTAACCAAAGGCTACAGTGATACTGAAAAAATGCGTATTGCTCGCACCGCTAGTCTCGCAGCTTTCTTAATTCTTCTATTTTTCTTAATCGCAGGGGAGGTTTTATTAAGGTATGTTGGAGTCCCTCTCGCAGCCTTCCAAACTTCGGGCGGTATTATTCTTTTTCTATTTGCAATCAATATGATTTTTGGAGACAGCAAGCCTGAAGAAGAATTAAGCTTAATAAAAAAAGACTCTTCAGAAACTGCTATCTTCCCTTTAGCCATGCCCTCAATTGCAGGTCCTGGAGCTATATTAGCCGTTGTACTCCTAAC
>JBOEFV010000071.1:0-13705 GCA_050633065.1 Bdellovibrionales bacterium | reverse complement strand
TTTCTGGCGCCATCACCATTTTTCGCAGGTTAAATTTTAAAAAATCAGATAAATACCTAAAATCAAAAGTGAATAATTTCAATGACTTATAAATTCACGACTGCTTAAACAACACGCTGAAACACTCAAAAACACCGGGTCGTGTGTACTCAGTGTGTACTCTTGTGTACCGGTAAATCTTCTAACCTCCCCAAATTTCAAAGAAAAATCCATTAAGCAGTTTTTGGTTTTTTACTTAAACGTGTACTCGGCGTGTACCCGAAGGAGGTTCAAATGGAAACCATATCAACGATCAAAAACTTAATCCTTATCGGATTTTACTTATTGTTTGTCGGCTCTTGTGGTGAGCAAGTCTACAATGATCTGAAAAACCAAGCGGTCAAAGCCCACAAGCGTGGGGTGGTAAATATGTCCGATTGGAGTCGGGAGTTGTGGAGGTAAAACTCTTGGAACTCTGGTATGCTTTGCTGATGAATATAGGACAAAAACTTTTTATTATTGGAGCTGGAGCACATGTTCCTTACGGCATGCCAACTAGCTATGAACTTAAAAGAAATATTAAGTTTTTATTAAACTTAGATGGATCAGATGTTTATTCAGATTTTTCTATTGATAGGTCAGAAGTTGATAAGCAGTTTGATTGTATTCGAAATCTTATTGAAATTATTTTTCGCGATGAAATTGAAAAAAATTTGGAAAATGAATCTTTTTTTAAAAAATATTTAAATGAGTCTCAGAAAAAACTAAGAATGAATATTTTAAAAAATGGGATTCATCATATGAAGAATAGTTTGTCAGATGAGCTCTGTGCCTCGGCAATCAAAACTGTCAACGAGGACTTAATTGAATTTCTCTACATGTTTGAAAACTCTCAGGTTGGATCTATCGACAGTTTCTTGAGTGTAGACCACTCAAATGAAATTAGAACATATGAAATTATTGGGAAAGTATTAATATATTATCTAATTACGTACTACGAAAATTACACATGCAGCGTTGGAGGGAGAAGGAGTCGTCTAGTTTTGAATGCAAGAAACGATGACTGGATTGAGGCGCTTATATCTAAATATTTAGATACTAAAGATTGGGAGAAGTTTTTTGAAGATCCACCTGGTATAATTACATTTAACTACGACTGTATTTTTGAGAAGAAAATTGCCAGCTTTCTCAAAATCCAGAAAAAGTTAGAAGAGTCAGAAATCCTAGAAAGGCTGAAACAATTAAATATTATTCATGTATATGGAAGTATCAATTCAACTTTTGCCTCTCCAATTGTAGACATAAAAAAAGAGCGTAAGCAGTCACATATTTTCAAATTAGCAAATATTAAATCTGAGATTGATGGTATATCTATAATTAATAGGAGCGAAGACTTCAAAATTGAGACAGTAAATTTTGAAAAGTATAAAGTTGGATATTTTTTAGGCTATGGTTTTGATGAGGTAAATAATAAAATTTTAAGAAGTAGTTTTGGTAATATTACGCCAGCATTTTATACGACCAATTATGGATTAAGTCCAGATGATAAATCTGCCTTTAAAAGTTTTTATAATCAAAATGTTTTCGGTGAAGAGAAAACTGATTCTTTAAAACTTCTTAAAAATAGGAAGATAATATAAAGCGCTTTATTTAGATTGATAAGTCTAACCAATTTAAAATCTTAACCATTACCAAAGTATCTTGTTCACAGTATTTCAAAAGATCAAACTCAATTTTTTGGTTTTCTTCAGGAGATAGTTTACCTGAAATCATTCTGACATATTGAGCTTGTGCTGCTTGGCCATTAGCAACTTCAAGGTTTTTATAAGAGCCTTGCTCTCCAATTAAAGCTGGCGCAACTGACTTCAGACTGAAAGAACCATTAAAATCTGGGTGGTAGATGTTATTTTTGATGATAGGGTGAGGGTCGCTCAGTTTTTCGCAAATAGAAAGTAAAGCGTCTTTTAGGTCAGGAAAAGCCTTGGCTAAATCCTTAATAACTCTGTTTTCAAAACTAGCATTAAAAGCCATCACTGTCTTTGCGATCGTTGGTATATGCTCAACTAAGGCTTCAGCAAGTTGTCTTCTAGGGTCTGAATCTTGTTTGTGTAAATACTCAAAGTGCTTTGGTGATTTGTCATCAAAGTCTTGTTGCAAATGTATGCTGTATTGAAAGGGAATCTGTTGATAAGGACGAGTGCCTTCATATTTTGGGATTGCAAAGGCAACGGTTTCAAAATCTAAATGGTAGACTGGAAACTTAATTTTACTAAGTTCAGATTCTAGGTTCTCAGTGTCTATAAAAGTTTTCTTCTGCATAAGAGCATTGTAGGCCTTTAGTTGAAGTGCAGAGAGCATATTAGGATTTATGCTATCGAGTTCAAGATACCCCTTATCAAACAGTTTCCAAGAGTCATTTAAGTTGAAAACAGTTTTTTCTGGAAGAGACTTCCAGCAGGTGTCTTTGTAGTCACAGTCATAAGGTTTTTCGCAATGTCTACCGATGGGTGTATTGGGATCGCTGTCTTCATCAATTGACTGTAATTTTTTGACTTCAATTTTTATTTCACTTTGAAGTTGTAAGACTGTATTTGTAACGTCCTCAATGCAAAAAAGATCCTCAGGGTTAGGCGAGGTGGATTTGTTATTGATATGAACAATGTGAGCTTTGTCCCAAGAGATGCCAAGCTTATTAAGTATGAAGCACTGAACGGCTAAATCTTTAATATAGACATCTTTAGCACTGGTGCCAGACTTAACTTCAAAAATTTGCCAAGGTTCAAGCTCAGATGGTCTATGTAGAATATCAATAGCGCAGTATAGCTGCGCATTTCCAAAAGCGGCCTCGTAGATTGTGTTTAATCCATTGTCTATGGCTTTTTTTGTATCATCTAAGGCTTTGTCTAGTTCGTAGTATTCACAGTCTATAAGGTGGCCATTTGGAAAGAGATCTCGTGCTAAATTGCCAACTTCATTGCCTGTATCAAAAATAGCTTGCTGGGCCACGCTCACTGGTGGTTTTAACTCTGGCTTGTATAGTGAGAAGTAGAGTTTTCTATGGCACTGGAAGCCTTCCATGATCTTTGATTTGGAGAGCTTCTTCATTTGGGACTAACTCTAATATTTTGATGAGGTCTTATTGTCACTTAGGTCTCCGAAACTTTGCTTGATTTCTATTTCGGTATAAACGGCTAGTATTTTGACTGATTGTTGCTGATCTAAAGTCGAATTTAGGTTCTTAACTACAGTCTTGACCGAAAGCTTCATAGCATTGGCTAGCTTGCGGTAGCTAAGACCAGACGCGCGTAGGCGTCTGAGCTTTTTTAGATCTACTTTTTTTGGTGGGCGGCCTTTGGGCCTTTTTGTACTTGTAATAATGAGGTGTGGTCTGGTTTGTATCATAATAGACCTCCCATGATGCTTAGATCTTTTTCAATAGAGACCCTTAGTTGATCAAGTGTTGAGGCTTTGAGTTTTTTGGTTTTGTAAAAGCTTTTGTCTATAGCCTGAGAAACTTCACTCAATGAGCTTTCTTCCCAGTAAACAAGATGGGTGAGTATTCTAGAATCCTTTTTCAAAGCATTCAGGTGCTCAGATAAATCTAGATCTCTAGTTAGTTCAGGCTTTAGCTTGTGCTCATTATTTTCAAGTAAGCTTTTAAAGCGTGCGTAGGTGCCTTCGTAATAGCTCATGGGTTTTTCGGTGCCACTTGCGTAAAGATAGGCGTCCCATGTTTCTTGATCCCAATTTTTTGAGATCTTCTTAAGGTCCTTGTCTTCTAAAAAATTTCCTTCTTGATCTAGCCAAGGTTTGTTTGTGTTTGATGAACTCATTTGAAGTTCAATCCTTTCTAAAAACCAAGCTATTCTGTTATCTCAAATTTATTTCAAGTCAGATGAGTTTCTTCACTTTGTTTTTAGCGAACTTGCTGCCGTTGCTGCGGTTGGCAAAGTTCAAATTTTATAAAGGCCGCCTAGTGCTGCTAGGTAGGCACAAAAACTTTTAGTTTATTTCGTGTTTAAATTGCTGTTGTATTTCAATTCTATCTGAAGCTTTGCCGTCTCTGACGTAAACTTTAAAGCTTCCGTTTTTTATCCCAAACTCTTTGATTATCGCAGTCAGAGACGTTTTGAGTGTTCTGCGCTCCTTTGGCCTTTCACCAGCATTAAAACTAGCTAAATTAGCAAATTGATTACTTCTCATATTTCCCCCTTTGTTACTCCTAAAAACCTTTATAATTAGTATTTTTGAGATTCATAGCTTGTAAAATCTGCATAGGTCAAGGCTTTTAGCTTGATTTTAATTTGCTAATTTGGTTAAAGGCTTTATGGGGAAAAACTTAAAGACAATCGCAGACCATATAAAATCTTTGAGAAAGATTAAAAAAATCACTCAAGCTGAACTGGATCAGATGGCAGAACTTCCAGTTTCAAGCATATCAAAGATTGAAAATGGAAAACGTGAAGCGACAGCCAAAGAGCTTGTACGTATTGCAAAGTCATTAGGTGTTTCTCTAAATGCTTTTTCTTCAAATGAAGATCTTTTTGTTTACGCGGAGGAAGTTAAAGTCATTGAGGCTTTAAGGGAGATTCCATTTGAAGATTACAGACAGGTTATAAGAACCATAGAGTCACAGGTTTATTTTGCAGCAAAAGATAGTGGTTCAGAGCACAAAGAGCATTTGCAAGACCTTGTAGCCTCTTTATCTACAATGACCCAAGTAGATCAAAGGCCGCGTAGTGTTCATGCAAAGCCGGTGACAAGAGTAAGGAAATAAAAAAAAAGACCACTGGGGAGGAAAAGATGGCAGGATCAATGACAGGAGGCTTATCATTTAAGGATAAGACCTTAGAAATAAAAGAGGAATCAAAAAACAAACAAGATTTTGAATTCACTTCAAGAACGGAAAACGAAGAGATTAAAAATATAAGGCTTAAGCCTGAGCAGATTGAAGAAATCAATACAGATGATTACTCGCTTTTGTTGTTTAATGTCACAAGGGTAGAGCCTTTGTCTTTAAGTCAGATTAAAAAACACTTTCCAGAGCCAAGTGCTAAGAAAGCCCAATCGGTTATGGATAGGTTTATAGATTGCGGTTTGGTCCACATCACCAAAGATGGAAAATATTATTCAAACTATCCAGATCACTATATTGATTATTCTCTTTATAGGTACGATGCTATTTTAGAGGCTAAAAAAGATTCAAGAGTTTTTGATCTAATGAAAGAAAACTGCAATTCAAAAACTTACTGGAAAGATAAGTCATATTTTTCAGAAGACGGCTTTTTTACTGAAGAGCAGTCAAAGGAAATCTCAGAAGCTTTAAATGAAGTCAGGCTCAAGGTTAAAAAATACACCAGTGAAAACAGGAAAAACAAAAAAGTCTCAGAGCTGATTTTCAGACGCTTTAAGTACTATGACATGATCTTGGGTTTGTTGTTTCTCGTAGGAAGTCTAATTTGTAGCCCTGCCAATACTGCTTTCGCACAGGGAAACGACCCAGGGATGCCAATTGCGAATTTTCAATTTCAAAACAGTTTTCCATCAAAGTTTGATTTTAATAAATTTAATGTGAATCCACTTTCACCAGAAGAAGTCATAGACAGCATTGTAAATAGAGATTCAATTCAAATGCTAATGGGTGGTAACGACCCTGGGGCAGCTTTGTTGCAGCATAGTGCGAATCAAGCAAGATTCTTTAGACCAAGAAACTCAAGATTGATTGAAGAGATGTCGGTAGAGTATGGAATAAGGGTTGTTGAAGCTGCGGCTTATGCTGTTGATCCAGTATCAGATTCAGGTGGGCATGATCCGGGTTCTTCTAAGTCATCAACCGTTGAGATCATGAATATAAACCCTTATGAGGCGGCTGTAGATTGCGGTGAGCAGCTAGAAAGAGCAAAAGGCTCACTAATTGGCGTCAGTCCATTCTGCTTAAAGGTGATCATGCACAGCTCTGTAAAAGAATGTAATGAAACAGGTGATGAGGCCTTTTGTGAAAGTGCGGAGAAGGGTGCGGAGTTGTCTTTCAAGTATGGTGTCTCAAAAGACACTGAATAAATAGCACATTTTAAAGATACAACTGCCTCTAAAATAGCGCGTTAATTACGCGCTATTTTTTTTAGCCTTAGTTTGTAATAGCTTGTCATAAAAAATATTGAGTGTTCAAATATTAGCATCACACTTGGGGGAAGTTTTGCTTGAAATTGAAAGGTGGCTCTCTGTTGAAGAGATAGCCAAACATTTAGGCGTATCCAAAGAAACAATCTATCGCTGGGCTGAGAAGTCCAAGATTCCTGCTCATAAGGTGGGGCGGCAGTGGAAGTTTCGAGCGAGTGAAGTTGATCAGTGGGTCACTTCTGGTGGTGCTGAAGAAAATTATAAATAGATAAGGAAAATTATATAATGACAGGTAATGATCAGAGAGCAGAACTACAGCGGCAGATTTGGCAAATAGCAAATGATGTTAGAGGATCAGTTGATGGGTGGGACTTTAAGCAGTACGTGCTCGGCACTTTGTTTTATAGATTTATTAGTGAGAATTTTGCTAAGTACATCGAAGGCGGAGATGAAAGTATTAAGTACAACGAGCTTTCTGATGACGCAATTTCTGACGAAATAAAAGACGATGCAATTAAGACGAAAGGGTATTTTATTTATCCAAGTCAGATGTTTTCTAGAATCGTTAAAGGTGCAGACGATAATGAAAATTTAAATACGGACTTGGCGTCTATATTTTCTTCTATTGAAACTTCAGCGAACGGTTACTCTTCAGAAGAAGATATTAAAGGTTTATTTGCAGATTTTGATACAACAAGTAGACGCTTAGGAAATACTGTTAAAGACAAAAATAAAAGGCTTGCTGCCGTCTTAAAAGGTGTCGCAGAGCTAAAATTTGGAGATTTCGAGGAAAACAAGATTGACCTTTTCGGGGATGCTTACGAGTTTTTAATATCAAATTATGCAGCTAATGCAGGTAAGTCAGGCGGTGAATTTTTTACCCCACAAAGTGTTTCTAAACTTATTGCTCAGTTAGCAATGCACAAACAAGAGAGTATCAATAAAATTTATGATCCAGCAGCTGGCTCAGGGTCTCTTCTCCTTCAAGCTAAAAAGCACTTTGATAATCACATAATAGAAGAAGGTTTTTTTGGTCAGGAGATCAACCATACAACTTACAACCTGGCTCGCATGAATATGTTTTTGCATAATATAAATTATGACAAATTCAATTTTGCTTTAGGTGATACATTGACCGATCCGCACTTTATTGATGATAAGCCTTTTGATGCTATTGTCTCTAACCCTCCATATTCAGTTAAATGGATAGGCTCTGATGATCCAACCTTAATTAACGATGAGCGTTTTGCGCCAGCAGGTGTCTTGGCTCCAAAGTCAAAAGCTGACTTTGGTTTTGTGATGCATACTTTAAGCTACTTATCGAGTAAAGGGCGAGCTGCAATAGTCTGCTTTCCTGGAATTTTCTACAGGGGGGGAGCTGAGAAAAAGATTCGTCAATACTTAGTAGATAACAATTATGTTGAAACAGTTATTTCTCTGGCACCAAATTTATTTTTTGGTACGACAATCGCTGTGACAATTTTGGTTCTGGCTAAAAATAAGCATAGCACAGATATTCAGTTTATTGATGCTAGTAGTGACGAATTCTTCAAAAAAGAAACTAATAATAATGTGATGTATGATGAGCATATTGAAAAGATCATAGGCTTGTTTGATACGAAAGAAAATAATGCTCATATTGCTGCAACTGTTCCTCAAGAAAATATTGTAAAGAATGATTATAACTTATCTGTAAGCAGTTACGTTGAAGCTAAAGATACTCGTGAGGTGATTGATATTAAAAGCTTAAACGCTGAGATCAAAGATGCAGTTAGTACAATTGATAAACTGCGTGCTGATATCGAGGATATTATTTCGGAGATTAATGCATGAGTAAAGTGAGTTTTTTAGAAAAACTTTTAGAGGGTGCAGAGGTTGAATGGAAGCCTATAAAAAAAATCTTAGTCCGTGCTAAAGGAACTAAAATTACTGCCGGCAAGATGAAAGAGATACATAAAGATGGGGCTCCTCTTAAAATTTTTGCTGGAGGTAAAACTACAGCTTTTGTAAACTTTGAAGATATACCTGAAAAAGATATTCACCGATATCCATCCATTATTGTGAAGTCCCGTGGCGTAATTGAGTTTGAGTACTATGATAAACCATTTTCACACAAGAGTGAGATGTGGTCTTATTACTCAGACAATACTAGTATAAATATTAAATATATTTACCATTTTTTAAAAATGAATGAGGCTTATTTTCGAGGAATTGCAAGTAGGATGCAGATGCCTCAAATAGCAACGCCTGATACTGATAAATACCATGTACCTATCCCATGCCCAGACAACCCCAAAAAGTCTTCAAAGATTCAATCAGAGATTGTACGAATTTTGGATACATTTACTGAGCTTACCGCTGAGCTTACCGCTGAGCTTACCGCTCGTAAAAAACAATACGACTATTATCGTGATCGACTATTTACTTTTGATGAAAGTGAGGTTGAGTGGAAGTCATTGGGTGATTTAACGATAAAGTCATACTCTGGAGCTACACCTAAAGCAGGAAATTTAAGGTATTATGAAAATGGAACAATACCATGGCTTAGAACTCAAGAAGTCAAGTTTTGTGATATTGAAAAGGTAACTGTTAAGATCACTCAGGCGGCAATTGAAGAAACTGCTGTTAAGTGGGTGCCTAAAAATTGTGTAATTGTCGCTATTTCTGGAGCTACAGCTGGAAGATCTGCTGTAAATAAAATTCCCCTTACAACTAATCAGCACTGTTTGTGTCTTGAGATTAATGAAAAGTTAGCTGACTATCGATATGTTTTTCACTGGGTAAGTAAAAATTATGAGCTTTTGAAGGGCATGGGGCGTGGTGCTAGAGGTGACCTTAACTCAAGTATAATAAAGGATTTTAAAATTCCTGTTCCTTATTCAGACGACTTTAAAAAGTCGTTGTATGAGCAAGAACGAGTTTCCAATACTTTAGATAAGTTTGATACTTTAACTAATTCAATTAGATCAGGCTTGCCACGAGAAGTTGAATTGAGGCAAAAGCAATTTGAGTATTATAGAGATCAACTGTTTGATTTTCCAAAGACGGATAAAGAGGCTTTGAAGTGAGCAATGAACTTGAGCAAATTGTTAAGCAGTTAACTGAGCCTAGGGTCTCTCAAAAGAAAATTACCCAGAATAAAGTGGTGGCGTCGTCTATTCCAAAAGTACAATTGATTTATGCTTTTAATGGAGTTGGTAAAACACGTCTATCTAGTGCTTTCAAGAAACTCATTGTTGCTCAAGCAGAAACAGAACAAGAACCAGAGGAAGATAGCTACGAACCTAAAGTAATTTATTACAACGCTTTTACTGAAGACCTTTTTTATTGGGACAATGACTTAGAGGGTGACTTAGTTAGAAAGCTAAGAATTCAACCAAACTCATATACAAACTGGGTGTTGCAAGAGCAGGGACAGGATCAAAATGCTATAGAGTACTTTCAGAGATTTACCAATAGCAGGCTAACACCGCATTTTAATAATGAGTCTAAAATTGAAACTGAAGATGGAAAAATTTTTGCAACGCCTGCTTTTTCTGAAGTGACGTTTTCTTTTGAAAAGGGAGATGATGATAAATTAAACAATGTGAAAATCTCCAAAGGTGAAGAAAGCGTCTTTATCTGGAGTATTTTTTATAGCTTTCTCGAGCAGGTAATTGCCGTTTTAAATACTTCAGAACCAGAGCAGCGTGAAACTAATCGGTACAACAAATTAGAATATGTTTTTATTGATGATCCTGTAAGCTCTCTTGATGAAAATAATTTAATTGAGCTTGCTGTGAATTTAGCAGGTTTAATTAAATCTAGTGAGTCTGATTTGAAATTTATTGTTACCACACATAGCCCACTTTTTTACAATGTTTTACATAATGAGCTAAATAAGCCGCGAAGCTTTATGTTGGAGCGATTTGAAGATGGTGCTTTTTCTTTAGAAGAAAAACTTGGTGATTCCAACAAGAGTTTTTCTTATCACCTTCATATTAAGAAAGTACTAGAACATGCCATTGAGAAGAATCAAATAGAAAAGTTTCACTTTACTTTATTGAGAAACCTGTACGAGAAAACAGCTAGTTTCTTGGGGTATGGCAAATGGCAAGACCTATTAGAAACTGTGCCTGGTAATAAAGGAGCGTATCTAAAGCGCATGATAAATTTTAGTAGTCATCGCACATTATCTGGAGAAGAGATTCGTAACCCAGCTGGCCCAGAAAAAGAAACATTGAAGCTTTTATTTGATAATCTAACTAAAAATTATGGTTACCTGAAGGAAAAATAAAATGTCAGAACAAACTAAACCTATTGTAGAGTCAAATCGATATATTGTTTTAGATAAATACATAAAAGACTGGGAAGTTAAAGAGAGCTACCAAAGCGAGTCCGATTTAGAAAGAGAACTTATTAAAGATTTGCAAAATCAAGGATTTGAATTTCTACCAGATTTAAATACTCAAGAAAAAATGTTGAAGAATGCACGTGTTCAGTTAGAGGCTTTGAATAATGTTAGTTTTTCAGATGTGGAATGGTTGAGATTTGTCGAAGAATACCTTGATAAACCTAGTGATAACAGTACTGATAAAGCTAGAAAAATCCACGAAGATCATATTTTTGATTTTGTCTTCGATGATGGGCATATTGAAAATATTTATCTTCTAGATAAAAAAAATATATGCAAAAATAAAGTTCAAGTCATAAAACAATTTGAGCAGACTGGATCTCATGCGAATAGATATGATGTAACCATACTTGTTAACGGTTTACCTTTAATTCAAGTTGAGTTGAAAAAGCGCGGCGTAGCGATAAGAGAGGCTTTTAATCAAATACATAGGTATAGTAAAGAAAGTTTTAATACAAAAAACTCTTTGTTTAAATATTTACAAATTTTTGTTATATCCAATGGTACAGATACTAGGTATTTTGCTAATACAACTAAGAGAGATAAAAACAGTTTTGATTTTACGATGAACTGGGCAAAATCTGACAACACCCTGATAAAAGACCTTAAAGACTTTACGGCCACATTTTTTCAAAAAAGAACATTGCTAAGTGTTTTGACGAAATATTCAGTTTTTGATGTTAGCGATACATTGTTGATCATGAGGCCTTACCAAATTGCAGCCACAGAAAGAATTATTTGGAAAATTAAAAGTTCTTTTCAATCCAAAAATTGGAGTAGTGTCGAGAGTGGTGGGTATATATGGCACACCACAGGGTCAGGTAAAACATTAACCAGCTTTAAAGCTGCAAGACAAGCCACAGATTTGGATTTTATAGATAAGGTTTTTTTTGTCGTGGATCGTAAGGATCTTGATTATCAAACGATGAAAGAATACCAGCGTTTTTCACCAGATAGTGTTAATGGATCAAGTAGTACTATGGGTCTGAAAAGAAATATTGAAAAGCCTGATAATAAAATTATTGTTACTACAATTCAAAAACTAAACAATTTATTGAAGAATGAGTCTGATTTATTAATCTACGACAAACAAGTTGTATTTATTTTTGATGAAGCTCATCGCAGTCAATTCGGCGAAGCGCAAAAAAATCTAAAGAAGAAGTTTAAAAAATATTACCAATTTGGTTTTACAGGAACACCAATATTTCCTGAAAATGCGCTTGGAGCAGAGACTACCAGTAGTGTATTTGGGCGTGAACTTCACTCATATGTCATAACAGACGCGATTCGTGATGAAAAAGTATTAAAATTTAAAGTTGATTACAACGATGTTAGGCCTCAATTTAAAGCCATTGAGCAAGAGCAAGACGAAAAAAAGCTGACGGCTGCTGAAAACAAGAAAGCTTTTTTACATCCTGATAGAATACAGGAAATTTCAAAATATATATTAAATAATTTTAGACGTAAAACTCACAGATTGCGAAATAATGACAGTGGCTTCAATGCTATTTTTGCGGTGAGCAATGTCGACGCTGCTAAAGCATACTATGAAAATATAGTTAATCTACAAAAAACTACTGAATTTGAAAAATCAAAAAAAATAAAAGTAGCAACGATATTTTCATTTGCAGCTAATGAGGCCCAAGATGCTATTGGTGAAATACAAGATGAATCTTTTGAAGTTTCTGCTATGGAAAGTAGTGCTAAAGAGTTTTTGTCGAAAGCTATAAATGATTACAATCAAAATTTTAAAACTAACTTTAGCGTTGATAGCAATGGTTTTCAAAACTATTACAGAGACTTGGCTAAGAGAGTTAAAAATAAAGACGTTGATCTGTTAATTGTTGTTGGTATGTTTCTAACAGGTTTTGACGCACCAACATTGAATACATTATTTGTTGATAAGAATTTACGCTATCATGGTTTAGTGCAAGCCTATTCTAGAACAAATCGCATATATGATGCTACAAAAACTTTTGGGAATGTCGTGACTTTTAGAGACTTAGAGCAGTCAACAATAGATGCGGTTACTCTTTTTGGCGATAAAAATACTAAGAATGTTGTTTTGGAAAAAAGCTATAAAGAATATATGGAGGGTTTCACTGATTTAGAAACTGGGAATGCTCAACGAGGTTATCTGGAAGTGGTTGAAGAATTAAAAAACCGTTTTCCTAACCCTGAAGATATCATCAAAGAACAAGATAAAAAAGACTTTGTAAAGCTTTTTGGTGAATATCTCCGTGTTGAACATGTTTTACAAAACTATGATGAGTTTGCAGGTCTTAAGGCTTTTCAAGGCATAGATAAGGATGATGACGAGGCTGTCGAGGCTTTTAAAATTAATTTTCATTTGGAAGACGGCGATATCGCTGAATTGCGGAGTATTCAGGTTCCTTCAGATCGTGCATTACAGGACTACCGTTCTGTTTATAATGATACAAGAGATTGGCTTAGAAGAGAGAGGGCTGCAAAGGAGAATGCAGAATCGAAGGTTGATTGGAATGATGTAGTTTTTGAAGTTGATTTGCTGAAGTCTCAAGAAATTAACCTAGACTATATATTAGAACTTGTTTTTGAGCATAACAAAAAAAATAAGAGTAAGGCTGAAATGATTGATGAGGTTCGTCGCTTAATTAGATCTAGTATAGGCAATAGAGCAAAGGAGGGTCTTGTTGTCGACTTTATTAATCAAAGCGATTTAGATAAAATTGGTGATAAAGCGAGTATAATTGATACTTTTTTTAAATTTGCTCAAACAGAACAAAGAAGAGAAGCAGAAGAGTTAATTGCTTCTGAAAAATTAGATCCTGATGCTGCTAAGCGATATATCTCGATTTCACTGAAGCGAGAGTATGCCAGTGAGAACGGTACAGATCTAAATGAAACTTTACCAAAGATAAGTCCACTTAACCCTCAATATAAATCTAAAAAAGATAGAGTGTTTCAAAAAATCGCTGCTTTTATTGATAAATTTAAAGGTGTTGGTGGCGATCTGTAGTATTATAATTTTTATTTTTTACTACACTTTATCTTATGCAGATATCTTTCAAATGCCTAAAAATGTTTAATTTTTTAGGATTTTGGTTTTTTATTTTGCTCTTCCAGCTACCTTTTATGTAAGCCCCGCAAAGCTGGAGCAACACAAAAATTCGTAAACCCTTGACCTTACCCCCATTAACTCTGTCTCTTATACACATCTCCGAGCCCACGAGA
>JBOEFV010000070.1:0-21267 GCA_050633065.1 Bdellovibrionales bacterium | reverse complement strand
CTAGTACTCCCAAGCTCTTTATTGATAATTAACTGGATAGCCTGAGCCCTTCTCACAGATTCTTCTGTCGGGGTTGTTATAGCTTCATCATAAGCGTTAGTGTGTAAAGAGTTACAGTTGTCATTAATCGCAACTAAAGCCTGTAGAGTAGTTCTAATATCATTAAACTGAATCTCTTGAGCATGCAAAGATCTACCACTTGTTTGAATATGATATTTAAGCTTTTGTGACCTTGAATTAGCTCCATATAAATCTCTCATAGCCACAGCCCAAATTCTTCTCGCTACACGGCCAATCACTGAATACTCTGTATCAAGACCATTACTAAAGAAAAACGATAGGCTAGGTGCAAACTCATCAATCTTCATTCCACGAGATAAGTAGTACTCCACATAAGTAAAGGCGTTACTTAACGTTAATGCTAATTGTGTAATTGGGTTAGCTCCAGCTTCAGCAATATGGTAACCAGAAATACTTACTGAATAAAAATTCTTAATTTCCATATCAATAAAATATTGTTGAATATCTCCCATCATCTTAAGCGCAAAGTCTGTTGAAAAAATACACGTGTTCTGCCCCTGATCTTCTTTTAAGATATCAGCCTGCACAGTTCCTCGAACTGATTTAATGGCTTCAAGTCGTGTACTGGTGAACTCTTCTACAGACAAAGCTCTACCAAGCTCTTTTTCTTTTTTCTCAATATGCTTATCAATGGCAGTATTTAAGAAATAAGACAGGATAATTGGAGCAGGCCCATTAATAGTCATACTTACTGATGTTGATGGGTCGCAAAGATCAAAGCCATCATATAAACGCTTCATATCCTCTAAGCTAGCAATACTTACTCCTGACTCCCCAACTTTACCATAAATGTCTGGTCTTGGGTGAGGGTCTTGTCCATACAACGTCACTGAGTCAAAAGCCGTAGAAAGCCTTTTTGCTGTTTCATTCTTTGAAAGATAATGAAATCTCTTATTTGTTCTTTCAGGAGGGCCTTCTCCAGCAAATTGCCTTCCAGGGTCCTCACCCTTTCTTTTTAAAGGAAAAACTCCAGCTGTATATGGAAACTCTCCAGGAAAATTCTCTTTTCTTAAGAACTCATAACGGTCCCCCCAATCTGAAAGGCTTGGAGGAGAAACTCTTGGGATGTCAATTCCACTTAAAGTTTTACTTGTTAAAGGTTGTTTAATTTCACGCCCTCTAACAACATACGAAAATTCATCTTTTTTATACTTACCTATTAAAGAGTCCCACTCTTTAATTTTTTCAAAATGCTCATTCTTTCTTTGCTTTTCTAAAAGCTCAGATTCAAAAGATTCCAAATTTGAAACACCCTGTGATTTTAATAAATCAACCGCCCCAAGAGATGAGAATGTCTTTTTATCTGTTTCTGTACTCTTATGATAAGTTTTAATTGTGTTTGAAATTTCAGATAGATAATTTTGCCTGTGAGAGGGAATTATTGTTTTTTTCAGCTCCCCTTTAGACATTTCTTTTTCAGGTGTCCAGTCGCGAGCTTTATCCTTTTCAGCTAAAAGACTTACAATATTTTTAAATAAGCTGTTTACCCCTTGATCATTAAAATTAGAAGCTTGAGTTAAGTGCACCGGGAGCTCTGATTGGTCTTCATGAAAGAGCTTTCTTGAACGTACATATTGTTTTTTAACATCTCTTAAGGCATCTTCAGATCCACGCCTGTCAGCCTTATTGATTGCTATAAGGTCTGCAAAATCAATCATGTCAATTTTTTCTAACTGACTTTGAGCTCCAAACTCTGAGGTCATAACATATAAACTTAAATCACTTACCTCAGTAATAGCAGTGTTGGCCTGTCCTATTCCTGAGCTTTCAGCAATAATTAGATCAAAAGACTGCTTTTTTAACTCTTCTAACACTTGAGGTAGCTTGCCTGATATTTCATTTCCTGAGCCACGAGAAGCAAGAGAGCGCATAAATACTCTATCTCTTGCCAGTGAGTTCATTCTAATTCTATCCCCTAAAAGGANNAGGCTTCCACCTGTTTTTCTTTTTGATGGATCCACACAAACAACTGCAACTTTTTTATCTGTATATGAATTTAAAAATCTTTGCAGGAGCTCATCAATTAAACTTGATTTACCCGCTCCACCCGTTCCTGTTAAACCAAGAACCAATGGAGACTCCTTTTTAGTTAAAGGATTTTTATCTAAAACTTCCTCAGACCAAGTTTTCACAGTTTCTTTCTCAAGTTCTCTGTCATTTATCAATAGGCCTAAGTCTCTATGAGGAAGCGCTCCTAAGTTATAAATCTCTTCCTTTGGAGCTTTTGATGTTTTTGCAGCTTCTGATATGTCAAAATCAGATTCTTTTATGATCATTTCAATCATGCCTTCTAAACCTAATTTCCTACCATCTTCAGGATGAAAGATTTGAGTTATTCCATAATCCTCCAAGAGCTTCTTCTCTTCGTGAACGATCACTCCACCGCCACCACCAAAAATTTTAACGTAAGGTGCACCATGGGCATTTAACAAATCCTTCATATATTTAAAATACTCTACATGCCCACCCTGATAAGAGCTGATAGCAACCCCTTGAGCGCCTTCTTGCAAAACTGCCTTTACAACGTCTGCAACAGAACGGTTATGACCAAGGTGAATCACCTCAGCCCCCATATCCTGTAAGATTCTTCTCATGATATTAATTGAAGCATCATGCCCATCAAACAAAGATGCCGCTGTTACAATTCGTACTGGATTCTTAGGCTTGTAATACGTTCTCTCACTCATTTAAGTAAATCCTTCTTCTGTTTAGAAACTAGGTTTTCTCTTCTCTAAAAATGCAGTCATTCCCTCTTCTGTTTCTTTTGTGCCAAAGAGTAAGGCAAAGTCTTGTTGTTCAAGCTTTAAAGCATCTGTAAATTCTAAGCTGTGCCCTTTTTGAATAGTCTTTTTAGCAGTCGATACAGCCTGAGGCCCTTTTTGTGAAACTCTTTTTACATAACCCTGTACTTCTAAGAGTAGCGATTCTCTGTCTTCGGCAGTCTTATAAACAACACCTTTTGAATCTAGAAAAGCCGCATCAACCATATCCCCAGATAAAGTTAGCGCTTTTGCCATATGAATGCCTAAAGATCTTGAAAGTCTTTGAGTTCCACCAAAGCCAGGAATAAGACCTAAGCTCACTTCAGGCAGACCAAATTTTGATTTATCCGTAGCAAAAATAACATCACATGCAAGAGCAAGCTCAAAACCTCCACCTAAAGCAAAGCCGTCAACCATTGCAATGGTTACAGCCTTTGATTTCTCTAGGCTTCTAAAAACCATGTGACCCTCTTCTGAAAACTTTGCAGCCTGAATCGATGTGAAGTCTTTCATTTCAGAAATGTCAGCTCCTGCAACAAATGCTTTGCCTCCAGCACCAGTAATCACAATTGAGCGCACATGCTCTTTATCAGCTGTTTCAATTGATTCACGCAAACCCTCTAAAACTTCAGAGTTTAATGCGTTAAGAGACTTTTCTTTATTTATCGTTATCCAAGCCGTGCTTTTTTCAATTTCTAAATTTACTAAGTTACTCATAGCTATAAAAACCTTTCTTTGTTTTTCTTCCTAACCAACCTGCTTCAACATAATTTACTAATAGAGGACAAGGTCTGTATTTAGAGTCGCCTAACCCCTCATGAAGAACGTTCATAATTGCAAGGCACGTATCTAAGCCAATAAAGTCAGCTAGTGTTAAAGGTCCCATTGGCTGGTTTGTTCCAAGTTTCATAGAAGTGTCTATATCCTCAACTGTTCCCACCCCTTCATACAAAGCGTAAACAGCTTCGTTGATCATAGGCATTAAGATTCTATTCACAATAAAACCAGGATAATCATTTGCTTCAACAAAAGTTTTCCCTAAAGACTCAGCAAAAGCTCTGACAGTTTTAAAAGTTTCTTCACTTGTTTGAAGTCCTTTAATTCCTTCAACTAACTTCATTAAAGGAACAGGGTTCATAAAATGCATTCCACACACAAGCTCAGGCCTTTTCGTTGCTGCTGCAATCTTTGTAATTGAAATTGAAGATGTGTTTGAACATAAAAAAGCTCCCGGCTTTACAACTTCATCAAGGCTTTTAAATATTTTAAGTTTTAAGTCCACATTCTCAGTAGCTGCTTCAACAACAATATCACAGTCCTTTAAAGCTTCTATATCTTGTGAGGTTTTAACATTTGATAAAAGACTTACTTTTTGATCCTCGGTCATTCTTTCTTTTTTAATCAGTCGATCACAAGATTTTGTAATCATAGCCACAGCTCTTTTCAAAGCTTCAGCAGAAATATCATACATAACCACTGAGTTTCCGTTTGCAGCACAAACTTGCGCAATACCATTACCCATTTGCCCTGAACCAACTACACCTACATTCTTAATGCTCATTTAAAGCCCCCTGTTATATAAAGGCCCGTTTTAACTTATTTTTTCAATTTGGTCACGTCAGGCAGCAAGAGAACCAATAGTTGAACCGTAAATATTATGTTTCAACGAAAGAGGGCTACTTTGGAGATCTGAGACAGTTTTTAATGGTTAGACCTATGAGGGTTAATTCAGAGTCTATAAAGGTATCTTCGCTGAAAAGCTCTTTTAAAGCCAAGTTATTAAAAATACATCTCATCTAAAATGCTCTAGACTACTATGAGCCTAAAACTTTCATTATGCCTGAAGTTTTTTTAAGCTATTTAACATTCTTAGCCTTATCTCTTCAGCTTTCTCTTTTCTATTGTCATCAGTAAAGTCCGCTGTTGAGACTTTTGGAAAATACTCAACATGAACTGTTCCAAATAGCTTTCTTAGGTTGGGAAGCTTGTCTTTAGAAGGCCACAGCTTGTGCGCTCCATATATAAGAACAGGAACTAAGTCAGCTTTAGCATTCATTGCAAAAATAAATGGACCAGACTTAAAGGGCAACAGTTCTTCCCCATTACTTCTGCCACCCTCTGGAGCGATCATAAACGAATCCCCAGCTTTTAGTCTTTCTTCTGCAAGCTTGTATTGTTCTATAGACCGTTCTCTATCTGGATAAATCACAATTGCCTTCACAGCCCTCATGATAAAACCTAGAATTGGAAAATCTAGTAAAAAAGACTTAGCTGCAAAGTTTATCTGTCCCCCCTTAGAAGCACAAAGAACTGGAATATCTAGATAACTTGCATGAGAAAATAAAAACACAGCTCCACCCTCTTTAGGAATGTGCTCTCTTCCTTTAACAACCATTCTTGCCGAGACCGTCCATAAAAAAAATTTTCCCCAAAGCCATGTAATACCAAGGCGCGACGTTGTTTTATACCCTATAACAAGACATAAAATTAAAAACAGACCGCCTAATACTAACATATTTAAAGCTATTAATAAGCCTCTTAGTATTGACAAAAGCCCCCTTATAACAATCATTGTTTTTCACCGTTTTCAGGCATAAAACCTAAAACTCTTCGTCTAGCCGCTCGCCTTTGTCTCTCTTTATAGGCGTAATGACTAGCGCTTGTCTTTTCATTCTCCTCAAAAGTTTCTTCATCAATCAACTGGACCTCAAAAGGGTAGAAAAACTTTAAAGGGTCTTTCTCCGGACCCCTGTCTATTTTCAAAAACCTTCTACTGATAAATTTCACAAACTTAAACTTCTCAGACGTAAACTCATTTTTAGTGGAGAATGTGTTTCCTTGTTTAGACCACTTTTCAAGTTTTTCATTTAAAATCTTTGTGAAGTTCTCAAAATCTTCTTCTTTGTTTTTCTTTCCGACAAATGCCTCTTGTGCCTGTAAGAAAACTTCAGTCGGGCAAATCATATTCTTTGAATGGCCCACAACAGTTTGTGGGTAACTAATTAAATGGTGATCTACAAGATATTGAATGATTCTAAAAATATCATGGATTGATTTCGTTATAAAACGAACCCCCACCCTGTCTAGCAAGGTCATTGCAAGTACATTGTCTTTTGCTAGAAGCTTTATAACTCCTGACTTAGTTTGTTTAAACGGTTTTATAGAAAATTCTTTTAGCTCTATTCTATTACTGTCTTTTCCTAGAAAAAAAGTATCTCTCTCACCATAAACAATATGTTCTTTAATGGGCCTTAAAATTTGATACTGAATATCATCAGTGAATGATGTAAACAGATCGTTTTCTAAATGAATAATTAAATGCATAACTCTTAAAATCGCACATGCATACTTTTGAAGAGCTGATCCATCAATGTAACTCGCTATAAGAAGAAGTGATGTTAAATCTTTTAACTCTTCTCTATTTCTAACTTTTGCAGGGAGCTCTTCAGCAACATCTAAAACTTCTTCTTCTAAAATTTCAATGGCTAGGCGGTGTGTTTTCCACAAAACCTCAGCATCTTTATAGTCATTTATATCGTAACCGTAAGTAAATATAAATTGAATCGCCTCATCTCGTGAATGAACCGTCATCTTAGGCAAATCAATAGTAGACTTAGACCCTAAGACAATCTCTAAGGTACTAGGGTCTAGATTAGTAAAACTCATAAAAATAAGGCTAAGCTACAAACTTAACCTTATCAAACGCTTTGCCTATTTTATAGGAGTATGACTACTGAGAGCAGCTAAAGAATCCACATGCTTTTATTTTGAACTCACCCAAAACTTCAGCATCATGAGTAACCTCTGTTGAGGTCCCATCAGCATTTTTTTTCAATAAATTTCTAAATAAAACCTGTCCCTTGTAGTAGGCAATTCCATCTGTAGGATCTGTTTCAACAAACCCACTCAAGCTAACTTTTCCATATGAATCTGCAAAAATTAATTGAACATAAGGCCCGTCAACAAATGAATCCACCAGCTCACCTGACATCTTACCATTTAAAGGGTCATTAAAATGTACCGGTACCTCTTGAACACTTCCATCATTCATTTTTTGATAAATAGAGATCCTTAACTCTGCACTGTCTCCATTAAAAACATCTTCTCCTGGAGCTAAGTTCACACCCGGTGTGAAAGCTCCTACTGTATAGTTGATATTTCTTCCCCAAAAACCAATTCCTGTTTCAGAGTTTGTCTCTTCACCACTTACAGTTCCAATTTCTGATTCTAACATTTGAGGACTTAAAAAACTTTTTAAATGCGCATCAAATTCCACTTGAGTATCCTGGCCCCAAGTATCATCTTTGGAAACCCTTCCCCATGTAACTTCTGTAGGGGAAAATGCTGCTATTTCAGCGGCTGACTGAGCCTGGACTGTCGGTGTTCCTCTTAACTCCTGCCCGTTTGTAGAAACTGCTTTATCTGCACTTCCTCCACCACCATCACAGTTTATTAGAAATAAACTTGCTAATGATAATATTAATAGTTTTAATGCTTTCATATATCCCCCCGGATAACTTTTATATACAAACTAATGTGCAAGAGGCTTGCCAACTCTGAACAAAATCAGAGCTTTTAAAGTGTTAAAAGTTTATACAGCCGTAAACTGTCACCACTTTTTTAGTAGTGACAGATATGGTCACCAAGACTGTCTCAAAGTGAAATCATTGCCATTTAAACTATGGCACAGCCGTTGCTTCAATGTTGGCGAGGTAAAAACTATGAAGAAACTAATTAGGTTAGCAACAATAACAACTATCAGTCTATCAATGGGCCTATTCACAGGGTGTGGCAGCAGTGGAAGCAGTAGCGATACTACAGTAACTACAATTTCTTGCTCAAGTACCCCTTATTTGGATACGACAACAAATACATGGCAGTATTCTCAAACTGATACAAGAGTATGTACACCACTTACAACGTCTACGTCTGTAACGTGCAGCTCAAACCAAATAAAGGTTAGAGTTCCTATTACTAGCAACACTTCAAACACTGCACTTAATTGCCCTGTAGACATCTACGGAGTACAACACTGTACTACAGGAACAACAGGAACTCCTTTTGTATATGGCTCAGTAAACACTTCATGGAATAGTAATTATAATAACACTATTAACCCTAACTACCATTTAACAGCAGGTCTTTATCAAGAAGCTTGTGTTAACTATGGTGACACAAGCTATGGCTACCTTCTACAAGGAGCTTCATACTGGTATGTTGACCAACAACAGTTACAACAATCTGTTTATACAGCTCAGTACCACTACCAGCTAAGCCCGGGTGAAACGTTAGCTGCAGTTGGAATCCTTGCATTCCTTGTCTTAGCTACACAATAAAGTTAAAAAACCTCAAAATACATAAAAAAGCTCTTCTACTCAGAAGGGCTTTTTTTTATTTTTAAAACATAGTTTTTGATATTTTCTTCTAAAACTTTTAAAGGAACAGCTCCTGAGCCTAAAACCGCATCATGAAAATATCTAATATCATATTTATCACCAAGTTCTTTTTTAGCGTAAACTCTAAGTTCTTTTATTTTTAACTCACCCATTTTATAAGCCAGAGCTTGCCCTGGCCAGTTGATATATCTATCTACTTCAGTTGTTATGTTTTTGATTGAAAGCCCTGAATTAGACTTCATATAATCAATAGCCTTGTCTCTACTCCAACCAAAAGCATGAATGCCTGTATCAACAACAAGCCTCATCGCTCTCCACTGCTCATAAGTAAGTCTACCAAAATCACTGTAAGGATCCTTATACATCCCTACAAGCTTTCCTAAAGATTCTGCATACAAGCCCCACCCCTCAATAAAGGCAGTGATTCCCATATGTTTTCTAAACTCTGGAACCTTTTCAATTTCTTGAGCAAGGGCAATTTGTAAGTGATGCCCGGGAACTGCTTCATGAAGCGATAAGGCCTCTAGATTATACAAAGGTCTACTTGAAAGATTTGATAAGTTTATTTGATACACCCCCGCTTTTGAAAGTTCAGCACTGCCATGTTGGTAATAAGCCGCAGGAGATTTATGAGCAATATAGTCAGGAATTGGCTCTACACCATAAGGAAGTCTTGGGAGCTTACCAAAAAGCTTTGGAAGCTTACCATCCATCATTTTTAATAAATATGTTGTTTGTTTAAAAAGCTCATCTTTAGATTTAGCATAAAATTTTGGATTTGTTCTCAGGTCAGCAAAGAACTTTTGAAGATCCCCCTTAAAACCTACATCATTTTTTATAACTTCCATTTCTTTAAGTATTCTTGCAACTTCTGACTTTCCAATCTCATGAACTTCTTTTGCCGTGTAATCAAGAGTTGTATAAAGCCTTACACGGTAATTATAATACTCTTTTCCGCTTGGAAGATCGCTTGCAGCAATTGTTGTTCTTAATTTTGGATAATACTCTTTAACCCAAAATTGATGAAGATCTTTATAAGCAGGGTTAATCTTAAGACTAATGACATCTTTAGCCTCAGTTCTAAGCTTTTCCACTTCGTCTTCAGAAAAGTCTTCAGGAAATTTTTTAAAAGCCAAATAAAAAGGGCTTTCTTCAACGTTCTCTGTAACCACATCTAAAAAAGAGGATTCATAGTCTTTAAATGTAACCTTAGCAGGAGTAATTCCTTCTTTCAGACCCAGTCTAGACAAAACCTTAGCCCTTTTAAAAACCTCTGGTATTTTAGAAAGTCTTTCTAAGTAATCCTTATAATTTTGAAAAGTCTTTAAAGGGACCCTTTTATAAAGTTGAGGCATCCATGTATGGGGACCACCCATTGACTGAAATGTGACATACCTATCTTTAAACTTAAAGCCATCAATACCCTCTTTAGCCTGATGTATGAAGAGCTTTAAATTCTCTTTCTCTTTTAACGTGCACGAATTTTTACTTAAAAGCTTCTTAGCCTTTTTTAAAGTTTTTTTATTTTTTTTATGTTCTTTCTTTAGATTTTCAGGAGTGTTTTGAAAAAAACTATTGTGCCTCTCTCCATAATTAAGACCTGACGCGTGTACAGGATAAGTCTCTAAATCACTCTTCCACTCTTTTTCAAAGAAAGTATTTGCTCCGCAACCTTCTTCTTTAGAATTGTTTGCTAAACACGAACTCAAGCCTAGAGCTAAAAGTAAAACCCCCAATATTCTCATTTCTTTTCCTCTATTATTGTCTGTTTAAATTTACATTTCATCTGGAGCTTGAATATTCAAAACCCCTAGACCTGCGATTAGAACTTTTAATGTTGATTCAATTAAAAATAATCTTGTTTTTTTCAAATCTTCGTCTTTGGCTGATATAATAGGACAGTGANNAAAGATGAAAAAGCTTTAGAAACATCAAGCAAATAGGTTGCAAGGTAATTTGGCTTAAAAGTCTCAAAAGAAAGCTTTAAAACCCCTTCATACTCTAATAGTAAATTCATTAAGCTTATTTCAGCTTCATGCTCTAAAGTAACTATAGACTCAGGCTTAATATCAGATGCCTTTCTTAAGATACTCTTGCACCTTACAACACTGTATTGAATATACGGGCCACTATCGCCTTCAAAATCTGTTACTTTATCCCAATCAAATTCAACGTCTTTCACCCTGTCATTTAAAAGATCATTAAATACAACAGCTCCTACACCAACAAGTTCTGCAATCTCACCTTTGTTTTCAAGCCTTGGATTCTTTTCACTTATTCTTTTAGAAACCATCTCGACAGCTTTATTTAAAACGTCATCAAGCCTGATCACTTGCCCTTTTCTTGAAGACATCGCTCCAACATTTTTAAAGCGGTACATCCCAAAAGAAATATGATGACAGTCTTTAGCCCATTCATATCCCATTTTCTCTAAAACTGAAAAAACTTGAGAGAAATGAAGTTTTTGCTCATGGCCTGTAACGTATAAATTAACATCACATTTAAGTTCCTCCATTCTGTATAAAGCACTTGCTAAATCTCTTGTTGCGTATAACGAAGCCCCATCACTTTTTGTGATTAAGCAAGGCGGTCTTTTTTCATCAAGTTCCACAACCCAAGCGCCTTCACTTTGAACCAAAAGCTCTCTCTTCTTTAAAAGGTCTACGACGTGGTCAAGTTTATCTGAGTAAAAGCTCTCACCTCTAACAAGGTCATGCTCAACACCCAATCTTGCCCAGGTTTTTTTATACTGCTCCATTGAAATATCAATAAACATCTTCCAAAGCTTTAAAAGCTCTTCATCACCATCTTCTAAATCTTTAAAAGTCTTTGCGCCTTGTTCTTCATACTCAGGGTGATTCTCTATCTCTTTATGAAAACGTACGTACAAATCATACAAGGATTGAAAAGATTTGTTTTCAAAATCATATTCCTCTCCCCATTTTTTATACGCCCAAGCAAGTTTACCAAATTGAACACCCCAGTCTCCAAGGTGATTTAACCCAACAACCTCATAACCTTGAGTTTCGGCCAGGTTTCTTAAGGCCTGCCCAATGATTGTCGCCCTTAAATGTCCCACATGCATGGGCTTAGCAACGTTGGGACTTGAGTAATCAATAATTAACTTCTTACCGCTCCCTAGATTAGAAAAACCTAGATCATCATTATTACAAAAAGTTTTTACTGTTTCTTTTAAGAAATCACTATTCCAAAAAAAGTTTATATATCCTGCAACAGAGCTCACACTCTCAATATAGGGCAACTTTTTATTTGATATGCTCTCTGCTACTTCTTCAGCTATAACCGCAGGAGCTTTTTTCATTTCCTTAGAAAGTCTAAATACAGGAAGTGAAATATGTCCCATTTTCTTTTGCTTTGGCTTTTCCAAAAACCCAAGGATAGCTTCTCCTGTCCATGATTCTGGGAAAAATTCTTCTACATCTGTAGCAAGTTTTAGCTTATTCTGCTCAATCATAAAAAACCTTAATATCCTATTCTAGACTTATTTTTTTGAATAAAAATAAGTCTTTTTAGCTGTAAGCTGCCCTGCTTTGGTTGTCACTAGATAAGTTTTACCCACTTGAACCTTAAACTGGGAAAGTCCTAAGAACGCCTCACCGTTCTTATTAGCTTGAAGCTTCAAAGATTTTTCTCCATTGAGTGTTCTAACAGTATTCCCATTTTCATCTTTAAGTCTTGCAACAATATTTATGCCCGGCTTACCATCCGTTTTAACTAAAATAGTTCCCCTTGTTAGAGGAAGCTCTCTTAAAAAGACATAACTAACTTTAGGAGTGGCTGGAAGAATTTTTTGCGCAAAGCTTGCTATCCCTGTACCAATTGCCTCAACCCCTTTTAAAACATTGGTGCTGTTTGCAGTCCCTATATAAAAAGCCCCTAGAAAGCATGCGGCAACTAAAGCTAGGTATAAAGCAACCTCTCGCCTCTCACCTTGCCTATCTATAATCGGCGGCAGAAACCTTGTTCGAAAAGATTTAACAGGCTCTACTTCTACTTCTTTTTGAGTCAGTTCTTCGGGAGGAACAAAGTCTGGCATTTGGCTTTTTAAATCCAGTAACGACTCCCCTAAATCAATACTCTTTCTTTTGTTGCCTTTAAAAAACTTTGCACTGCTCTCGGCTTCACCCTTACCTTCTTTTTCTTCAAAGGTAATTTTTTCTCTTCGAGGAAAGCCTAGCTCTGAAGTCTCGACTAATGCCTTCCAACCTTCCATTCCAGGTCTCCAGCAAAAGTCTTTTAAATGAACCTCTCCAATACTAACCTTCTCCTCAACCTCTTCTTGTGTAAAAGGTCCTTGCTGTTCGTAGTCTCCTTGCTTGATCGGGCTCTCCACAAGCAGCACCCAATCTTTAGAATCTCTCGACTCTAAAGGGTGTTTAGGTATAAACCCCGGAGTCCAAATATCTTGTTGTTTTAGTGGAAGCCAGTCAGGCTCGCCTTCTTTATAAGTAAGAACATCCTCTTTAAGTTCACCACTTTGGATTTTCTCTCTCATCTGAAGATCCGTATAAGGGCCTTTGGCTTTGTTTTGAGTAGAAATATACCATTTATTATTTATATTATTCACTACTATCCCCTTAAATACTTATTTCTAAACGCTGTAAAATTAAATTATAAAATTCACCAAATCTTTTCTTGTCATCGATTGGAACGCTTAAATATGTTCGCAAAGTTTCTGAAGAAATTCTGCCTTTTGAGTATAGATCAAAAAGGCTCTCCCCTACCAGCGCTCCCTTTAAGCGAGATGCGTAAACAATCTCAGACCAAGTTAGACCAACAGGATTACCTAATTTTACACCTTGGTCTAGTTCTAATATACGCCCTTTAACCAATGTTTTTAAAAGCTTAGTACCTTCCTCATGCCCTAATCTTGCGCTTAAAAATGCACTTAAGTTATGCCTATTTACCGTAGATCTTTTAGGATTTATAAATTTGCTCAACATGTGCCCAATAGCTTCAAGCCAGCACCAAATTTCAAAACTCTCAGTGTCTCCCCATGGCAATTCTTTAGAGCCCATTAAACTAACATGGAGGTACTTGCCCGCCACTGCAGCAGCCTGATTTAAAGAGCCCTGAACCATAATCCCCTCAAATTGCTCAGGCCAGTAAAAAGAAGTTTCCGAATCAAGAAGTGGGGCCATAATCTCATAAAGATTTCTTTCGCTCATCCCATCCACAACATACTCATCAATAAAAGCAACATCTATAGGCTTTAGCTCTTCAGGGATCGCCAAGTCTTTTCTTAAAAGCTGAACATAATCAAAAACTACAGCGTTAAAGTCCTCTCCTCTAAGCTCCTCATCACCTTCATCTTCTTCCTCATCATCATCAACACCTCCTTCATAAAGCTCATCTAAATGAAGCAAATGATTTTGCCAATGCACCCACGGAGGTGTACTCAAAAAACAAAAATGATTTTCAAGGCTTAGGATCTGCACTTCCTTTAATAAATTATACTCCTCAAGAGCAAAGTAAATCTCTTCTGAATCCAAATGCAGACAAACAGCCTCTTTTGAACCAAAAACATCTTCAATTTTTTTAGGCAAGTTTTCAGGCCCTAGATGATGCTGACCTATTAGACAAAAGACCTTCTTCCCTTTATCAGAAAGAGCCTTTAAGTTTTCAGCCAGGACTCTATCCCGCTTATCAAAACCATTCTCTAAAGAATTCACACACCTTATTTCAAAACCAAATTTATGAAGTTTTAAAATGAAGCGCTTATAAGACTTCCAACTAAAACCCCAGTTTGTATCCCAACCAGAGGATTCTAGTAATTGCTCATCTTTTATTTCGCCCGCTAACCATTTTTGAAAAAGTGGGTCGTCTTTTTGCTCAAAACATTCAAGAGCCATAATTGAAGACCCTTTAAGCTGCTCCACATGCTTTTTAAACAAGCGGACATAAAACCTTTTCACAGCTGGAGAACTGTGAAAGTCACCGCAAAGAATCACTTTCTTTTCTTCACAATACTTGAAAAAATCCTCTTCAGAATCCTTAAACCAAACTCTTTTATATAAATCTACGTTGCTTCTCGCATAATCAGTGATCACAGAATCATCAAGACCTGTTATAAGTCCAGATTGGGACTTTAATTTCTGTAAATAAGAGCGCCGTGTGTCTAACCATTTCTTTGTCACACCTATAGCATCTTTTTTTTTTATAAAAAGCTCAAGGCTATTGATCATTTATTCAATCAAATTTAATATTTATACATGACAAAAAAAATATATACCCTAGCTGCACTCATCATTATTTCTCTAGTCCTTTACGTTTACTTAGCTTCAGAGTTTTATGCCGTTCAATACGGCACGGCTACTGGAGACAGTATCTGCTCTATAAATGACATCTTTAATTGTGAAGCTGTTGCGGCAAGCAAATTTTCAAGCCTTTTTGGAGGCATACCAAATGCCATTTTAGGCCTTATGCTTAATTTTGTAATGTTAATAAGCCTTTTTGGAATCTTAACAACCTCTGATAGTAAAGATAAAAACTGGCAAAATTTCTTTGGAGGACTGGCTTCTATAAACCTTTTGGCTTCTATTCTAATGGCTGGAGTCGCTATTTTTGCAATGGATGTTTACTGCCTTTTCTGCATGGCCTTATACGCTTTATCTGCAGTAATATTCGGCCTTTACGTCTATATGTTCAAGTATAAACCCTCCCTTACTCCTTTGATCGGTTTATTAAAGTCGAACGTGTTTATAGGTCTAATCGTTGCCATTCCTGCACTTTCACTATTAAGCCATAAGATTATCAAAAATGACTATAGTCCAGCAGCTCAGGAAAAAGAAATCAGCTCAACAATCAAACAGTGGAAAAGAAAAAAACCTGTTGATTTAAACGGACCAGCTCCTCTTTTTGTACTAAACCCTGGAGCCAAGATTAAGATTGCTGAGTTTGCAGACTTTCTTTGTCCTCACTGTTCAACAGCAGCCTCAACTCTAGAAGGCTTTTTAAACACCCACCCTGACGTAGAATTTTCTTTTTACGCTTATCCTTTAGACCCAAACTGTAATAAGAATTTTGAATCTGAAGCTAAAGGGCCAGGCTTTTCTTGCACCCTTGCAGCAGGAGTATACTGCGCTCAGAAGCAAGGTGTAGGAACAAATCTTCACCACGACATATTTGACAACCAAAACTACTATAGAAAAGTAGCAATGAGTGGAAACAATGAAGGTCTGATCTCTCAAATGGAAAGCCTTTTAAAGCAAATAAACCGCACACAAGTTGACCTTGTTGCTTGGAAAACATGTCTAGCTGAAGACGTTACAAATCAAGCACTTATTGACTCAGCTAAACTAGGTAAAAAGGTTGGCGTGGAAGGCACTCCAACCGTTTACATGAACAGCAAGAAACTCAGTGGTGGCGGACATTACCTGGTTTTAAAGGCTGCTCATAAAGAGTTAAACTAGCCTATATTTTATCTCATCTCTTCATATATTGCAGTAGACTCATATTTTACAGTATGAGTTTGACAATTCCACTCCCGACTTGCCAGACTTAGAGACGGGAGAATTGCGCGTGAAGAATACAAGAAACTTTCCTCCGGGAACCTTCGAAACTACAAAAAAAACTGAAAACTCTGCAGAGCTAGACATGAGCTCAAACTCAAGTGTTTCAAGTTTAATCAGCCACAACCAAGATCTTGCCTCAAGACTAAACGTTGCCATTGGTAGAAATATTGAACTTGAAAAAACTCTTGTGAAATTTAAAAAGGTCCACGCCCAGTACGAAGCTAAATTTCAATCAGCAAAAGACCATGTGTCTCTCCATAAAGAAAAAGAAAAATTCCTTCAAAACGAAAGCAACATCTTAAAACAAAAGATTCAGACCTCTCAAGCTTACCTGACTCAAGAGAGAAAAACTTTTGAAAAAGAACAAACCGCTTTAAACAATGAACTTAATACTCTAAGGCCTATTTTAGAGGAGTACCGCAAACTTAAAAACTTAGTGGAGACAGAATATTTACCCGAAAGAAACCTTCTTCAAGAAACTGTTTCTGAGAAAAAGTCTCTTATTGAAGGTCTTGAAGAAGACAAAACGTCTTTACTTAAAAAATTAGCTGAAGCTTCAGATCATATTCAAAAAATTGCTAAAGAGTTTAAAGACGAAGTGGAGAGAAAAGAGCTTGAAGCAGCACGTGCTGAAGCCGACTTAAAAGCTAAGCTTGATGATGTTCAAAGTGAGAATCTTGTTTTAAATGACAGAAACAGAACTCTACGAAAAGAACAAATCGAAAATACTGATCTCTTAAACCGTATTGAAGAACTCAAAAAAGAAAAAGAACTGAACATCTATCAAGCACGAGATGAGAAAGAAGACCTTCTTTTACAGCTTTCAAAAATGAAAAAAGACAATGATCGTCTTAAAATGGAGAACCACAGCCTTAAGAAACAGTGGGCAAATACCCAGACGGAATTTCGTACTTATAAATCAAACACAACATCTCAAGCCGATGAAACGACTAGCTTAAGAGCCTTGTGGCAAGAAAAATCAAATGAATATTCTCAGCTCACTATGCTTAACGACAGCCTGAAGACTCAAATCACAGAGCTTGAGAAAAAAATGGAACTTGTTTCTGAGATGCATACAGACACAAAACAACGTTTAAATTTTTTCTTCTCTCAACTAGATAAGATAAAAGACAAACAAGACGAAGATGCACATAAAGGGACTGAAGCAATGGAGAGGGCATTTAAAAAAGCCATCGAACCATTCAATGACTTTGATTATAATCTATAATTTTTAGGAATTAAACTTCTAACCTATTTCTAGATCACCAGATCCTGGAAGCTCGTCTTCCTGATTCTGGTTTTCAGAGTCTTGAAACTCTAAGTGACCAAGACTGAAAAATCTTTTAGCAAGATCTAAACTCTTAAACATAACTAAAGAATGCCCCTGGTAAGGCTCTAATAATAGCTCATACTCACTTCTAGCTTCAGCAACACCTAATCCATAAGGGTTTTTTTCAGAAAGTTCAGCTAAGACTCTCACAAAATCCTGAACTCCTGTAGATCCCACAAAACTTAAATCTTTTAAAGAAAAGATCACTTTGTTTTGAGCGAAGTGTCTTTGAGATTTCTTCTTAAATTGATTCACAGATTCAAAATCTAACTGACCCTGTAAGCCCACAATCATTATATCTCCATACCAACTTAACTTTGCAACCATACACACTCCTTACTTTTTAAGCATAATATCCATAGGCTTTAGGGACAATTGATCAAAGGACCAGATATAGGCCAAAATAGGCCTCTCAAGCCAGAAACCAAATTGAAACTTGGACTAAAGACAGGTAGTCTGGACCTGTTATTTTAATCCAACCTATTGTGAAAAAGTTTAAAGAGAGGTCTCTAGATTATGTCAAATCTGCTTAAGACTCTTTTCTTTTTATCCCTATCACTCCCTCTATTGACCTTAGCGCAGAATGACCCCGGTGTTCTAGAAGCTGAAAAAGATTTAGTTTATTACAGTGCTGACATTATAAATGCAGATTTAATAACAAACACCGCCACTTTAAAAGGAAACGTTAAGATTCTTTTTGATGAGTATGAGCTTAATGCCTCAAATGCCTTTGTATCTAAAAAAGATAACTTTTTAAGAGCCTGGGGGGATGTAAGACTTGAAGGTAATAACTCTTATATTGAAGCTGAAAAAGTTGAGCTTAACTATAAAACTCAAGAAGGCGACATCTATGATGTAAGGCTAACTTCTGGACAACTTTTACTAGAGGCCAAAACCTTAAAGAAAATATCAAATGAAGTTTACGAAGCTGAGAAAGCAAAGTTCACAACCTGTGTGACCTGCCCTCCCCACTGGAGAATTAAGGGAAAAAAAATAAAAACCAACATTAGTAAGTATGTAGATATAAAGGGCGGAAGGTTTCAGGTCCTAAACCAAACTCTTTTCCCACTTCCACATCTAGTCCTTCCCTTAAACACAAGGAGAAAAACAGGCCTCCTTCCTCCTGAAATCGAAAACTCTTCTGGAAACAGTGGTCTTGAAATAGCTCAACCCTTCTTTTGGGCCATTGATTCTCATAGAGACTTAACTCTTTCTCCCATGATTTATTTAAAAGATCTCAACACCACAGGAGCTAAAATCCTCACGGAGTATAACCAGTGGCTTGGGAGCAAGAGTCGCTTATCATTAAAAACAGCCTTAATGTATGATGATGCCTACCTTGATTTTGATCAATCCCCTCTGCCTTCTTCAAGATGGTTTCTTGATTATAGTAACTTCTTTGTGCTTCCAAGAGGCGTTGTTCAAAAGTCTAAATTCACTCTTTTAAAAGAAAGAGAATACTTAAACGACTTTACTTCTGAAGTAAGTGGGCGAGGTGAAGCCGCCTTAAGAAATACTTTTTCAATAAGTAAAGCTAAGGGGAACAGATTCTTATCTGCTGAAGCCATTTATTACATAAATCTGCTAGTTGAAGATCCTAATACTAATGACAACTTTTCTGTTCATAAGCTGCCTGAGCTCAAGTACTCTTTAACCGAGACTCCATTTTTAAAAAATATCTTTTTATTTAAAGCTGATGCCACATACACAAATTTTCATAGAAACTCTAGAAGCTTTGATGAAATAGCAACTGACAATAGCGACCCTGAAAATAAAACTAAAGACATCGACACTGCTACAAACACTGGATTTTTTGATGCTAGTGAAGATTTAATAAGAACTGGTCATAGACTTCGACTTAATGCAGAGGTTTCAGCCCCTTTTAGAATAGGGGATTATTTTGATGTAAGGCCTGCTCTTTCATACAAAGATTCATATTACCACTTTAATATGGATAAAAGCTCCACTGTGAATATTAGCTCTCAAAAACCTTATTCACAATTTGCATTCTCACGTTATCTTGAATTTTCAAATTCCATTAGAACAGAGTTTTCAAAAGTTTTTTATAAACAGATTAAGCATAAAATTGTTCCTGAAATTATTTTCCGTTATGGCTCTCCAGTTAATCAAAGCGAAAATGTATTTTTCCACAGTAATGATGGCGATGACAACCTCCCCTATCACCGTCAGTACCAACCCATTACTGATGATGATTTTTATGACTTTGATCACGCTGTTCAGTTTGACTATTGGGACAGGTTCTTTAGGGCCAATGTTATTGAATTTAGCTTAACAAACGTTTTTATTAAAAAGCACAGGCAAGAGCTTGTGACCTATTACGATCAGCCTTTTTTCTTTAATTTAAAACAGTCTTATGACTTTAGGAACAAAGAGCTTTCATCATCCCCTGACCCATGGAGTAACCTTGATGGGATTCTTAAATTTAAATCAAAACATTTTGTAAATCACACTCAAGCCTCATACTTTTATAAGGCCAAGCACACAAACATAATCACCTCAAATAAATTTATATATAAACCCGGAAGATATGTAGGCATTGTTTATTCTGATTCACTTACTGTAGATCAAAAAGGGGCGCTAACAAAAAACCAAACACAAAACGTGAAGCTTTCTCTTGGATGGGAATTTCCTGCATTAAAATTTTCAGGATGGACAAACTACTCTCTTTTAGAAAAAAATCACTTAGGATGGGGAACTAATTTTTCTTTTACTCCCGCTGGAAATTGCTGGGGTTTAGGCCTTAGACTGTGGCAACAAAACAATAGAAAAAATAATGATCTAAACTGGAAGGTCAGTTTTAAATTTAATTACGGGCCCGATCCAAGAACCCGTAAATCTTTACTTACAATATAATTAGTTTGTTCTGTAAATTAGATGGTAACCAAATTGTGTTTTCACAGGGATTGACACCTTACCAACTTCCAAACCAAAGGCAGCTTCTTCAAAAGGAGCAACCATTTGGCCTTTACCAAAAGAACCAAGGTCTCCACCGCTTTTACCAGATGGGCACTTAGAAAATGTTTGAGCAAGCTCCTCAAATGTTTTCTCACTATTGTTTATTTTTGTTAGTAAATCTTGTGCTTCATGTTCGTGATCCACTAAGATATGTTTTGCTGTAACTGTAGACATATTTTCTCCTTATTTTTTAATAAACTCACTTACCTTATTACAGATCCATACAGGATCATCAAAAGGTAAGTCATGCCCTGCATTATCATGGTATTCTATAGGCCATTTTAAGTGATCTGAGATGATCTGGCTAGACATAGGCTTAACTAGACGGTCTCCTTTAGAGGAGAGAACCAGCCCTCTCTCACCTTCTAAAGAGACTCCTTTTAAAGAAAATTTCGAAGCAGCCCAAAGCTGCTTAAAAAAACTAATCCTCTTATAAGGCCGCTTATCAAAAAAATTCACCCACTCTAGAACAAACTTCTCTTTATCTTTTAAAGTATTAATCGTTCCATCAAAAATGATCGACTCTCTTTTTCCTGTTGTTGCAAATAGTATTGCATAAAAAGCCTTTGGTAAAAATTTAAAGTTAAGTCTGTTTAAAATAGAGTTTTTATACTTTTGAGATGAGTTCATTATAACTACACCGTTAAAAAAACCCTTCATATTCTGTAAGAGCTCAAGGGTTACCATCCCCCCTAAAGAAAGAGCTAGTATGTATTTTTCATCAAAGCCTTTGTACTTATCAAAAACTTTCTTAGAAATCAGATTCTCTACTATTCCTTTTATACTAGAGGGAGAGACTTCATCATAAAACACCCCAAATCCTGGAAGATCTAAAGGAACTACTTCAAAATCACCAAGCGCCCCCTTAAGAATCTTTGGAAATTCTCCCCAGTGACCACTTTCTCTACCAAGGCCTCTTAAGATAAATATTACTTTCTTCATAAGTCTTATTCTAATAAAAATTCTATCTTCAAGACAGTGTCATTTTAAATAACTAGCCTATGCTAACGGAAACCCTGTAACACCTTTAAATGATTTTCTATGTTGATCAGTCACGCCTAACTTTAAAATAGCCTCTTTGTGAAGTTTTGTAGGATATCCCTTATGCTTTGAAAGCCCGTAACCTGGGTAAAACTCTTCAACTCTCTCCATCAACTCATCTCTATAAACTTTTGCAACAATAGAGG
>JBOEFV010000069.1:0-10192 GCA_050633065.1 Bdellovibrionales bacterium | reverse complement strand
CCCTTATGCTTATTGCCTTTGCCGGGAGCCACTTCGCCTTTATCCCTGATGAGCCCACTTCATTACTTGGATATCTTGGAGCCGGCCTAGTTGTAACAGGGGTTATTTTTTCAACACTTTCTGCACAGAAAAAACCAAAACCTGCCTCATANNGCCCTACCACAAGCCTGAAACTAGTGTTGTAATTTAGGAGTGAAAAAAGTACTTCTAGCCGCCTTACTAGCCCTTATCTCTATTGGATTTTCATCAAAGAAAGTTGATGAAAAAAAAGTCTACCTTACCTCAGATGATTGCAAAGGTAGCTTTTCAAAAAACATTTCAAAATCAAAAAATACAATCAAGCAACTTATTACAAGCTACCAGTCTTTCCCATGTTTTCCTTTAGACACTTTAAACTATCTAGGAAAAAAGCATAAAAATGAAACTTGGATTTATTCTGAACTGGCCAAGCTTAGAATCCTTCCTGCTCTAGACAGTGATACAGATCTTAAGATCATCTCTAAACTGCTTCCTTATACAAAAGAAAAATCTGAAGTCGAAAAATATCTTTTAAAAAGTATAAACATTAAAAGCAAACTAGGCCTTTCTACACAAGAAGAGCTCAACACTCTTTGGTCAAAGTTTCCTTCACATAATCCTAACAGGTTAAAAAAACCTAATATTTCTGTTGTGAAAGACTTAAAAAGAAGAGGGCAAAACCTTAAAGCCTTAGAGCTTTTAAAGACTCTACAGCACAAAGACCCTTATGACTTAAAGATTCAAAGAGAAATGATCTCTACACAAAAAAATATTGCTAGAGATGCTAACTACCTTATGTATTCTCAAAAATACATCAATTCCATTTATAGAATTTATAAAAGAAAAAGGTCAAACTCATATTATAAAAACCTTTATGTAAGAGAAGCTTTAAAAAATATTCGCCGGATTTGGACATACCAATCAACCACTCTAGCCCTCAAGAAACTAGACACTCTAATCAAGTACCACTGTAAACCTGTTAGAAAATGCGCTGAGCACTACTGGATTAAGGGGCGTATTTATGAAGAACTTGATGAATTAAAAAAAGCCCATGTCTGGCTTAAAAAAGCTGTTCAAACAACTTCACTTAACAACTCTGAATACCAAAACAGAGTGTGGAATCTTGTATGGCTTGAGAGTAAAATACTTGGGCCAAAACCAGCTCTTTACAGCGCAAACCTTCATCTTTCAAACATCAACAAAAAAGAGATTCATTCAAAACTTTATTACTGGATGTATAGATGGAGTGAGGCTAAAGAAGATCAAAACCGCTATCTTTCTCTTATTACCAAACACCACCCTATGAGCTTTTACCTTTGGAGTAAGTACGCTATTGGAAAAGGCATTGAGCTTAAAACTCAAAACTTTGCAGAATTTAAGAAATCTTTAAAATCAGATTCTGAACAAGAGCTTTTACAGATCATGAAAGCTGGAGAGCTTTCCTTAGCTCAAGCATACATAAAACACACTGAACGCACAAAGAAGATAAAAAAGACCCTTTCTTGGAAAAAACTTAAAGCTTTAAACGGAATGTATGCTGACCTTTCTCTTGATTTAAAAGCTGGAAACATTGATGCTTCTGAAAACCTTCAATTTTTCTTCTCTAGAGGTTTTCAAAATGAAGTGATCTCTGCAGGGTCTGACTTTTCAATTGAAAAAGAACTTATTTGGTCCATCACAAGGCAGGAGTCTAACTTTAACCCTTACGCTAGAAGTTGGGCTGATGCTTTTGGCTTGATGCAGATTCTTCCAAAAAGAGCTGTTAGCTTCTTAAACGACACTCAAAAAGATCCTAAAAAACCTCCTGTACAAGGAATAAACCCCTTTAAACTCTATGACCCTACTTTCAACATCTCCATTGGAGCGTGGCTTTTAAGAGAAAACCTTAGAAATTTTGATGGTAAACTTCCTTTAGCAATCGCTGCTTATAACGCTTCAATTAACAAAGTTGAAGAGTGGGAACGACGTTTCTACACCGGAGACTGGATGACCTTTATGGAAGAGGTCACTTATAGAGAAACTAGAAAGTATGTGAAGCTTGTTTTAAGAAATAAAGAAATCTACACAGCTTTAGAAAAGTCTTCTGACCTTACAAAATCTAAACACTAGCAATTAAAAAATGAATCATTATCTGAATCCAAAGAGCTAGTACAATAAACCAGCCAAACACATAAGCCTTAGCTCTTCTTAAAATATTATTAGAGCCTAAGTGAATTGTTGAGTGATAGACTCTAACTAAAACAAAAGTCCACGCTAATAATACTGTCAAAATTTCAACTTTAGAAAAGCTTAATAAAAGAACCACTGTCAGCATAAAAACTGGTGGCAGTTCAAATTGATTTGCCACATGCCTTGATAAAACAGCTAAATCTCTTGGCTCTTCAAAATCTGAATATGTTTTAAAAAATTTATAATCAATTCGCCCCTTTTTTATCGCAGTCTTTCTTTTTATAAAGGTAAGGATAAGGAGTCCAAAAATATAAAAAAGATAAATACAAACCGATAACGCTAAAAAGAAATGATTAGACATAAATCTCTACCCTTTAACTTTTGATGCACAAGTTGGGCTGATAAAATCTCCAACACCTTTTTCTGAGTGCTCTTTTAGACTTCTTAGTCTCATTGAAAGAGCATGAAGCCCTGCTTCAAACTCCTCTTTCATCAAGTCATTAACAAGCCTTTGTCTCTCAACCCTTGAAAGATCAACAAACTCATCTGATGCCAGGTAGATTTTAAAATGGCTCTCAGTTCTTGGCCCTGAGTGCATATGGCTTTCATTTTCTAAAAAGAAAGCCTCTGGTTTAAAATGCTCATTAATTTTTTTTGCTATTTTCTCTTCAATCATTCTACAAAGATCGCAGAAACTGCTTGATTCGGTCAAGCTGCCTAACAGCCTTAGACTTTTTACCACCAAGCTTAGCCTCACCTATAGCAAACACTGTGCAAGTTTTTGAATCACCTACAACAACATCAAGCTCCCCTACAGTTTGACCTGATTTAGTGTGGTACGTAACACCACCTGTAATAAAAAAGTCTTCTTTTGAGTAGTTATTGCGTCCAAAGTGATTCTCTAAGACTTCATTAAAGCTCTCTGACTCAGGCAGCGCTTCATAAGACAGGATCTCTAAGATCTCCCCTTCTGAGTAATACTCAGCCCCTCTTTCTTCTCTTCCTTCTAACAAAATCTCATACTGCTTTGATAAGGAGTCACTGTTGTTAACTTTATTCATCACGGCACTTCTTTTAGAGTCTTTTGTATGAGGGTTTAGTGCGTGCCACAAAAGCCTTGCGTTATCTCGTGTGATGTTCACCTCTTCATGAAAACCTGCTCTTCTAGTTCCTTTAATTCCTACTAAAAAGTATTTAATTTCAGACTTTAGAAAGAAACTTGGCTTATACTCTTCACACTTATCATTCACTGTTAAGTCGTCAGTTTTAGATTTAAAGATAGGGCCTCTTTGCCCCCATGAATCTTGAAGAAAAACAAAAGAAACCAGTAGTATAGACATGAGTAGACGCATAAATTCCCCTTTATGCGAACAATCTAACAAAAACAAATTTTACAACAACAGCCTTAAAACATTTCAGTTAAAACGTAACCGAACACTGACAGTAGTGTAATCACTAGGCATAGGAATCTTAAATTATCTGAAATAAGCGGGTTAAAAGGTCGCAGATAAAAAGAGCTCACAAAAACAGAACCCATTAACATTAAAATTTGCTTCCAGTTCTCCAGGAAAAAAGACATTTCAATATTTTGACTCTTTCCAAAAATTAAAAAGCTTGCTACAGATGCTAAACTTACAAAAAACATCACCCCATTTCCTGTCGGAGCCACCTCATCTTTTAAAACCCATCTACGACTCATAAACAAAGTGTTTGATACTAAGCCTGTACCTATTCCACAAAAACCAGAAAGAGTTCCAACAAAAAAGCCAAAGACACCTTTTAACGGGTTCCAATCAGATGACACAAAAAGCTTCTTACTTCTAGGATCTTTAAAAAAATCTAAACTAAACCGAATGATCATCAAGCCCACAAGAGCCAGTAAAGCCATTCTGATATTCTCTCCTGTAAATTTTAATGCGAAATAAGACCCCGTAAAAGATCCAATAGCTGCAAAAGGACCCCAAAAAATTAGAACATCCCAGTTTACAGTTCCTCTTTTGTTATACCAAAGCATATTAGCAAATGAATTTCCTAAAATAATAAGTAAGGTTACAGCAACCACCTGATGACTGCTCCAGTCTGTGAGACCTGGTAAAAAAGGCACAAGCAATACTCCCCCCCCTAAACCAAGGAGAGCTGAAATAACTCCAACCCCTAAACCCACTAATAATAAAAGCAGCATCTGCCTCCTAAAGAGTTATAAAGAGTTATAAACCCTTATAAATATTTAAAACATCTCCAACATTACCATTTCTTATTTCGTCGGGCTTTAGGTAAAATGACCCTTTACCGTCTTCAACAAGATGCTGAATTTTAATTAAACTCTCTCTATCTTTAGGGTTTATATCAAGCCCCTCAATAGCTTCAAATCTATCACCAAACGTCGCATCAGCAGTTTTATCAAAAAATCTCTCCCAGGCCTTAAAATCTAGTGCACACCTATAAGTAAGAGTATGAGGGTGTGAATGAACTGGAGTGTAAGAGGTTAAAATCTCAAAATCACCATAATTTACATGAAGCTTTAAAGCAGGGCTCATCCATTGAGTCATTCCACAAAGCTGCTTGATATTTGAATACCAAAGTCCAAATGATTTAGACAAAAACCCTAGCCCATAAAACCTGTCTTCTTTAGGCAGGAGTGCATTAATTGAACTTAGATTATGAGCAACCCACTCTTTTTTATTCCCGCAAGGAATAGCAATAAAAAGTGATAACGGCGTCCACTCTGTTTGAAGTAGACTTTCTCCTAAAATATTTCTAATACTTTGTGGAAGTTTAGACGTTCTATATGCAAAACCAGTCACAATTCCTGGAATTAAACCACAGTCATAAAAAACCCAGCCTGGCATCGGCATTCCACTTTGTTGAAACGCTCGACTTTCAATTTCAAGAATTATTCTTGCAAAGCCTTCTTCCTTCATAGAAAGAGGATCTCTTTTTAAAACCTCAAGACCATCAAACCAGTTACAGTCTTTTAAAAAAGACCCCGGCTCTTTAAACCAGTTGTCCTTTCTTACAAAAAAGTAAGGCCTGATGTCCTCATTGTTTATCCAAGAACACTTATCTGGTAAACTCATGCTTTTAAAGGTCCTGTCATCTCTAAAGGCTTCACCCAGTTCTTAAACTGCTCTTCTGTAAGAAGCTCTAAAGAAAGCGCTGCTTCTTTTAAAGTAGTTCCTTCTTCAAAAGCTTTTTTTGCAATTTTAGCCGCTGAATCATATCCAATATGTGGGTTAAGTGCAGTTACAAGCATTAAAGAGTTATTTAGGTGACTGTCACAGTTTTCTTTATTCGCTGTGATTCCATCTAAGCAGTTAAGTCTAAAGCTATCACAAGCCTCTGAAAGAATTCTTAAAGAATGTAGAACATTATGAAGCATCATCGGCTTAAAAACATTTAGCTCAAATTGCCCCATAGATCCTGCAACAGAAACCCCTGCATCATTTCCCATCACCTGAGCACAAACCATTGTTAAAGCTTCAGCCTGCGTAGGATTCACTTTACCTGGCATAATAGAACTTCCCGGCTCATTTGCTGGAAGGTTTAACTCACCAATTCCACATCTTGGACCACTTCCAAGCATTCTAATATCATTACCAATCTTCATTAAACTTACAGCTGCTGTTTTAAGCGCAGCACTTAAAAACACCATTGCATCGTGAGCCGCAAGTCCTTCAAATTTATTCTTACCTGAAACAAAGTTTAACCCCGTTTCTTCAGCAATGTGCTTTGAAACAGTTTCACCAAATTTTTCATGAGTGTTTAAACCTGTTCCAACCGCAGTTCCGCCAATAGCAAGCTCCAAAGTTCCTTTTAAAGCAAACTCTATACGCTCAATAGAAAGTTCAATCTGTCTGACATAACCAGAAAATTCCTGACCTAGCGTCAAAGGAGTTGCATCCATAAAGTGAGTTCTACCGATTTTAACAATATCAGAAAATTCATTTTGTTTAGCCTCTAAAGAAGCTTTAAAAGCTTTAAGCGCTGGAATCATTTTTTTAGCTGTCATCTCTGAAGCTGCAATATGCATAGCCGTTGGAAAGGTGTCATTTGAAGACTGACCTTTGTTAATATCATCATTTGGATGAACAAACTTTGAACCTAAGTCTTTTCCTAAAATCTGTGACGCTCTATTTGCAATCACCTCATTAGAGTTCATATTAGACTGTGTGCCACTTCCTGTTTGCCAAACCACAAGAGGAAACTCTGAGTCCAAAGTCCCTGCAATCACTTCATCAGCAGCTTTTAAAATAGCTTCTGTTTTCTCATTTGGTAAAAAACCAAAATCTGTGTTTGCTCTAGCACATGATTTCTTCAATACACCAAAAGCCCTGATCNNTATTTTAAAATTTTGCAAACTGCGTTGAGTTTGAGCACCCCAAAGTTTTGAAGACTCAACCTGAACATCACCCATACTGTCTTTTTCTATTCTGTAATCCATGAAAGTAGACTACGCTTTAGTCGGGGAAGGAGCAAGATTACATCTGAGAATCTAAGTTTATGAAGGCAATTTATAGAGAGTCTAAGATCAATTTGATTATAATATGCTTATTTTACGCTCAACTACAGAAAGATCTTGTTTGATTTCAAGTTCCCTCAAAAAAACTCGCATCTTTTTTTGGAGCCGGCTCATTATTTTCCCTCTATAGAAGCCGGTACTCTTGAGTCGTCTTGTCGTGAATTTATCAGTATCTGCTCAATCCTATTCATACGATCTTCAAGTTCCTGATTTTTCTCTCTAAGAACATCATTCTGCCTCTTTAGTTCAGCAACTTGTGTGTCAAGAACCTCTGTTTTACTAAAGATCTTCTCTACTCGCTCAAAAAGTTCGTGGAAAGCTTTTGTAATTAGCGCTACCATACCAGAAAGTCTTACTCGAGATGGCTTGTCTACATTACTACTTTCATAATCCACAAGCTGAGGATCGACTTTAGAAACTTCAGAGGCAATAAAACCTAGTCCCTTCTCTTCTTTTTCTGCTGAGTTTTCCCAAACATATTGCACAGGGTTTAATTTTAATAAAGTCTCCATACCGGAAATGTGGCCAGCTTTAACATAGTTTTGTGCAGCAAGCTTTTCATAATAATTAGGGCTCTCTTTAGTAAAAGCTTCATAAGTTACAGAGATTCGCTTATGCTTAACCCCTTCAAAAGTGCTTATAACCTCATCCCAGTTTACTGACTCCGCAGCACGAGCCACAATATAACTCACTGGATAGGTCTCAGGATCCTTCATAGCATGGCCTTTAGTTGAAGAAGAGATCAAGTAGTCCCCTATCGACACATCCTCTCCTTTATCTGCAACCCACATCACGCCATTCCCTACAGCCATAATCAGGTCAGGGTTTTTATCTGATCTAGGCGAACCGCCTTCTTCAACACCTAAATAAGCTCCTAGAACCTTTGAATCGTTAGCTTTACTTGTTTCAACAGCTCCATAAATAATTTCAGATTCAGTGTTATTATTGTTATAAATATTTCTCCCTCTAAAGGAGACAAGCCTTCCCTTTTCAAGACTCTCTTTTAATCTTGCATAATGACTTCCTGTAAAAGCGTTATAAGAAACTGTAGATCCACTAACACTAATTGTACCTTCCAGGTTCCCCCCCTGCCTCAGCTGAATTATGTGGCCATCATCCCCTTTTCTATTCGCAATTAAAGGCACGCTCATCGAGTTACTAATTTTCAACTGCCCCCCTGGGGTTACAGAGAGGCCTACCTGTGCTGAATTATCATTAAGATGGTCAGGGGTAATGCCTGCATCTGCAACAGTAAACTCTCCTGCAGCCCGTACATCCCCCTCAACATGAAGCTTAGAATCGGGAGCATTTGTGTTTATTCCTACATTTCCTGTACTACCAACCATATCCAAGAAGAAATTATCAAAAGTTCCGCTCGCCCCATCAATAGAGGAAGACCTTATGTAAGCACTTCCAGTGTTGGGATTAAAACCGAACTGCCCCTGATATGCAGCTCCCCCTTGACGTTCCCAATCACCTGCTAAATCATTATACTCACTATCAAATGCAAGCACCCTGTGTCCCCCGTTGTGAAAAGAAAAAGCATGATCGCCAACCACAAGGGCTTCACCTGGAGAGGCAGTCCCTATTCCGACATTACCTTCTTCTGTAATTTTGACCAAAGCTGTCGAAGCATTTCCCTTAGAGTTTTTAGCAAATGTAAAACCTGCTGTGTCTGGATTGTCATTGTCTGAATCGATATTAAATGTCATATTATCTTCCGCTGCAATTACTCCACTATCAGAAAAAAGAATATCTGCGTTACTTGCGTGTGTCCTTATAACAATTCCGTCTTGCGCACTGTCATCATTAGGACTTATGCGCAGGGCTGCTGTGCTTAACGGCGCCAAATCTCCAACACTTGCATGCCCAAGACTGTTTACACGTATACCTGCAGTGCCACCATTTACGATTCTGTTTGAACCAAGCTCAATATTTTGTGTAGCTGTGTGATCTCCTAAATCATCTCCATTACTTCCATCAACATCTACCCATGATGAACCATCATAAACTTGAAGCCTGTCACTTGTAGAGTTAAACGCAATATCACCCTCTACTGCTCCTGTTAAATTTGTTGCCGGATCTGCATCTGTAAGTACTGCATCTGATGATCCACTTGAAGCCATTGGCTCCCACGCTGTGCCGTTATAAATATAAGCTACATCATCACCAGTATTGTAAAAGACATCACCCTGTGTTGCTGAACCAGGATTTGTTCCGCCACTGTTTACGCTTGCTGCACTTGCACCTACTGATAAATCTATACAGTTGGCATTACTCTCATCACAAATTTCTGCAGCATTAATGGAGCCTGTACCTACATCTAGCGTAGTATCAGGATTAGTTGTACCTATCCCGACATTTCCAGAACTGTTTATTACAAAAGGAGTTTGAACCACCCCGTTCTCATAATTTAAAACTTCAAATGAACTGTCTATTAGACCCTGCGACGCCGTGTCCATTTTAAACCTTAAACTACCAATTGATTCAACAACTCCGTCCGTGGAGGTTTCCGCAACATACTGCAACTGAACAGGTGTTGAATCTAATCCAGCCCCATTCTCATTAGTTCTGCTCAATTGAATTACATTCGCTCCGTCTGTTCGCTCAAACTGAGCTGCCGAACCAAACGTACTTTTAACATGAAGTGGTTTATCTGGCGCCGTAGTCCCAATCCCGACGTTCCCTGATGCTGCAATTCTCATTCTCTCAGTAATTACATTTGGATTTATGGGATCTTCATTAGCAAAAATAAGGCTACTCGCATGATTTGAAGCCTCACTCACATTTCCAATCCAAGCTGTTGCAAATGCTGAAGATCCATTAACCGTATTTAATTGAATTAAACTAGCTCCACCGTCAACAGGCTCTAAGTTACCAACAATCATTTGTTGTGGAGGAAGTCCTGTTAAAGCTGAGTTATCAACAGACTCAGAAACTATAGTTATACCTTCAACATGTAATTTCGAACCAGGTGCTGTTGTTCCTATCCCGACGTTACCAGCAGTATCTACAAACACACCTTCGTTATCACCATCATTACTTAACCAGTTTCCAGCAAGCTCAATGTTTGCTGTTGCCGTATGGTTTCCCAAATTGTCGGCTGATCCACCACTATCACCTAAAGGCCCCCAAGCTGTTCCATTATAAACATATGCTATATTATCCGTTGTATTATAAACTACATCTCCTGCAACATTTCCCACTCCGGGGTTTGCAGCAACAGATTTTACTGAAGCTGCTGTTGCTCCAACTGATAAATCTATACAGTTTGAATTACTCTCATCACAAATTGCACTTGCATTAATTACACCCGTGTTTACATCTAACTCAACTGCTGGAGCCACTGTCCCAATCCCTACATTACCTGCAGCATCAATAACCAAACCTTCTGTTCCACCATTACCTACTAACTTATTCGTCGCTAAATCTAAATCTGTAGTAGCCGTGTGGTTTCCTAAATTATCTGCCGCTGCACTTGCTTGA
>JBOEFV010000068.1:0-6528 GCA_050633065.1 Bdellovibrionales bacterium | reverse complement strand
AAATTTAGTGAAAATTTAGAAATACTGACAATTATGAGCTCTAGAGCAGGGCTTGGTCAGTTTTATAGTGCGCAAATGCGATATACGGGTCATATGACATTTGATTTTAAGGTATAAAACTTGCTTATTTAAATAATTGAATTCATTTGTATAAAGGAGACGCCATGAAAACTTTATTTATCATTTTTCTATCACTCACTTACTGTCAGGTTATGTTTGGCCAAGAGGACTCTCTTCAAAGTATTTTAGGAAACTCTTCAACTATCTATGAACTCCAAGAGTCTTGCCTTGAAAACAAGGTAGATTTTACCCCTCCAATGATTAACGTTTTAACTGGTCAGGGATGGCCTAGTTCTGAATACCTTGAAATCACAGATGCAGTAAGTGGTGTTTATGCAGTTGCGGTGGAATACATTGTTCCAGGTGAAAACATAACCTCTAGAATGTTTATTGTAGGAGAGGGTGAAGTTTCTAGTAGTTATCACTCTTTTAACAGCCTCAATTCAAAAGAAGTTCCAGAATCATATAACTCTATCAATAAACAGTTGTTTTTTGTGAAAGGTCTCGATTTCCATAGCATCTTCATTCAAGCGATAGACTTATGTGGCAATAGAAGCAGGCAGTATCAAATCAGAAAACAGGACATGCATGTTTTAGATCATAATTATAGTTTTGAAATGGGTTTGTTTAATAGGAGTGAATAACACTTGTTAGAAAACAAAACCTAATCAAGTCTATAGAGCCTTCCTGAGTGGAGGCTTTTTCTTTTTGTTGAAACCATAGCCTTTGTGAGAACAAGGCCTAAGATCCGGTTGCTTAGTTCAACTAGTGCACCCTTAATCATATATTTAGCAGTCAAACTCTCTCTAAAGGAATGCGCTGTGGACTGCAAAATAACTTCTTATTTTTCTGATATTCAACACCTCATAAATTCAAACTTTAAAACTGAATGTGACAACAGAGCCAAAATTTCTTCAAAAGACTTTCTTTGTACTATATTGATGTGTTTTCAAAGAGAAGGGTATAGAAAGTATATTGAATCTTTAAACCGCTATTTACTACAAATCACTGGGATGAAGCTTTCCCGCTCAGCCTTCTGGGAAAGGCTTTCAACAAAGTCTATGCAGGACAATCTGATCAATTTGTTTATGGCACTGATTGCGGAGAAAAAGCAAACCCACATTAAGCCTGAATTCTTAAAGCAACTTAACGTCAGAACAATATATGCATTAGACGCTTCAACAATCTCTTTACCATCAAGAGCCAGAAAACACTTTAAGGGAACCAGAACAAATAAAATGCATTCAGCAATCAAATGGCAGTGTCTTTATAACTTAGTTTATAAGACTGTAGATCACTCAAAAATTACTGGCGGCACTGCAAATGACTATAATTTCTTACCTACAAGAGCTGACGTTTTAAAGGGGAGTCTAATCCTGTTTGATCTTGCTTATGTAGGGAAGAAGAACTTAAAAGCACTAACCGAAAACGGAGTTTCATATCTATGTAGACTTAGGTTCAATACCAAAGGGTTTATAATCGACACACTTGATTCAAACAGAGAAATCAAACGTATTTTAAAGAAGAGTAGGTTTGGTGAGTTTGATCCAGATGACTTTAAGGGTAAGTACGTGGGACGCTTCATTAAGTTAAAAGTAAATCTTGGGAAGTGCGATCTTCCAAACTACCCAAGAACAGAGTGCTTTGTAACGGCCACTTGGAATGAGGTTGAGAGCAGATACCACTGGTATGTTACCAACATGGATATAGATCCAAAGCTCTCTTATCCGACCTACAGACTCAGGTGGCAGATTGAACTCTTTTTTAAAGCCACAAAGTCATACTTAAATTTAGGAAACGTTACGACAGCAAACCCAACCATTATTTTAAATTTGGTGCTGATCTCACAAATTTCTTATTTGATCACAATGCCAATGATTGGAGTCTTGTTAGGAGAAGATGTTCACAAGGCCTCCATTTTAAGAGTGGGCATTTTCATACAAAAAGTTTCTGTGATATTGATTCAAATTTTAAGTGGAGTAGATGAAAGCGTTGCAGCTTTGATGTCAGAGTTTAATATTTGGCGGGAGCATCTGTTTGATCCAAATTCCGCGAAAAGACAGTCATCAATAATTCAATTTAACTCAATAATTACAAGTGTTTAGCTCAACCCCGAACACCTATGATCCTTAAATTTAATGATTATGTTACAGTTGTCTTAACTGATCACTGTCCCATATAAAGCTTTACCTAATTCAGGCTTAAACTCTTTATTAACTAAGACTACTACTGAAGAACCAAGTCCAAAAGTACCTAAGTGATCCCCAACTTGAATTTCATCACTACCATCTCTAAAGAGTCCTTTAGACATCTCAAGACTCCCCACATTAAGCGCTCCCACCATTACAGAAGCAACCCTTCCATAATCAGGAGAGTTCACTATAGAGACAGTCCTTGCGTTTTTAGCAAAGACTGATGGACAAAGTTTTACAAACCAGTCTGCAACTGGGTACAAGGCACCTTTAATTTTAAAACACTTTTCATAAACACCTGAAACAGGATGGTGAACCCTATGATAATCTTTAGGGCTTAAATAATAATTATAAAAGTATGCATCTTTAAAGTTTACAGCCTCTTCACCTAAAAGCTCATTTAAAGAGTAACACTTCCCTTTAACTAAAAACACCTGCTCTTCTTTTACTTTACCAAAGCTTACAAGTCTTCCATCCGCCGGGTGAATGAAATCAATTTTATTAAAACCTAAATCTCTATTGATCTCACGAGTGAACATATCATAAAGGCTTTTAAATTTTTTCTTTTTAGCATTTGAAAAATCAATACCAAAAGCTTTAGAGAATAAAAAAATAGAGACCTGAGCTAAAAACCCAGGCCTTTCTATTTTGGAGAATGCTCCAAATAGATAACTTAAAAATAATGTCATTATATTAGATGTCCATTTCAGGGGATGCGTCTTCAAACCCCTCATCAAAATCCTCGTTTAAAGAGCCTTCTTCAGCTTCAACAATTTCAGAGTCTTCAATCATTGAATCAGCAATAAGTTTTGCCGCTGCAGCTTCAGCAATGTCTTCTTCTGACATAACTTCTTCAGCAGGTGTCTCAACCTCTTCTGTTGCAAGCTCCATCTCTTCTTCTACATCTGAAGTTGACGCCTCCATAGCCTCTGTCTCTTCAGATAAAGCCTCAAGGCCTTCAGAAACTGATGTCTCACCACCCTCTTCTCCCGCTGCAACTTCTTCAGTCCCAGCGCTCTCTTCTAAAGCTTTCATCTTTTCATCAAATCTAACTAACCAGTTTTGATCTCTTGTAGAAATCTCTTCACCAACCATTAAAGCTTCTCTTAAGTTTTCAGCTTTCTCTAGTTCTTTACGCTCTTTTTCTCTTTGTTTTTCTTGTTCAAAGAATTCAGTTTCAGTAGAGATAGAAGACAGTTGATCATTAATCTTTCCTAATTCTTCTTCACTTGCTGAATAAGAGCCATCATAAGACTCTTCTAACTTACCTGCTAACTCAGCAAGAGTTTCCTTCTCTTCTTCTTCCTCTTCTCCTATACCGTTTGGTAATAAAGCTTCAATCTCAGCTAAACTTGGAAGTTCTTTAATATTTCTTAAACCAAAAACTTCTAAGAATTTAGAAGTCGTCTTATAAAGCATAGGTTTTCCTGGAAGCTCTGACTTACCAGCAAATGCTAATAAGTTTCTGTCCATTAGTGCTCTTACTAAGTGACTAGACTCCACCCCTCTAATTTCATCAATTTGAGATTTAGTACAAGGCTGTTTATAAGCAACCATTGCTAATGTTTCTAATGACGGGCCTGTAAGTCTAAAGCTTCTCGCTTTAATTGTGTTTTGTAAAAACTCTTTTAAGTCTTCTGCTGTACGAAGCTGGTACCCACCGTCTACTAAGTGAAGCCTAAAACCTCTATCTGTTTCTTTTAGATCTTCTTCTAATGCCTCAAGAGCTTCTTTAACATGAGCTTTTCTCATATTCTCTTCATCACCAAATGCAGCAACTAAAGTAGAAAGGCCTACTGGCTTATCTGAAACAAACAATACAGCTTCAACAACTCTTTTTCTTAAATCTAGTTCAAAAGGGCACTCAACATCATCTTCAACATCTGAAAAGTCTAACTGTGCAGCGTCTGAAAAATCCACAATTTCTTCAGTTTCAGTAGATAGTTCTGAAGCAAGCTCCATACCTTCTGTTTCTAAAACTTCATCATCCATATCTTCACCAAGCTCAACTGGTGAATCCATTTCTTCAGAAGCCTCAAGCTCTTCAGTTTCATTTTCAAAATCTTCCATTTCTACAATTTCTTCTGTACTCATTACTAAACCCCTAAATATTAATTAAAGTTGTGACTCTGCCATTAAGATTTCTTCATCTGTAGCTTCTTCTTCGTCACTATCATCATCTGCAAATATTTCTTCAGCATCGAACTCAATCTTACTGTCTGCAAATAAAGTCGTGTTTAAATCTTCATCTAATTTTTCATAGTCTTCCACTTGAGACACAACATCTCCTGAAAGGTCTTTTTTTACATTTATGTGAATGTCTGCATAGTTTTGAGATTGAAAAATACTTGTGTATCCCATCTTAGAAAGTTCTAGCATTGATAAAAATGTGATTAGAAGTCTTGATTTTTCATCACTTGTAAAATCAGAAGGAGCTTCCCAAAGTTCCTTTAAAGATGTTTTTGATTTTTGAATCAAAATAACTTTAATTTCTAAAACCCTTGATGCAATTGATTGTATTTTTGCACCAACTTTATGAACCACCTTATTAACTTTTGTTAAAGCTTTTTTGTAATGAAGGATTAAAGAGTAAAGTGGGTTGTCATCAACCTTCACAACGTCATCAGGTCTTTTTAAACCTTTTTCTTTAAACCCTTTTGTCCAAACATCTCTGCCTAGTAAAGGCTTATCATAAATCTGTTTAGAGATTTCTTGATACTTTTGATATTCTAAAAGCTTATCCACTAGCTCTTTACGCGGATCATCCATCTCTTCTTCATCTTCATCAAGAAGCTCTGTAGGCATTAACATTTTAGATTTAATTTGAATTAAAGTTGCCGCCATTGCAATAAAGTCACCAGCGCCTTCAAGGTCTAATGTCTTCATGTTTTTAACGTACGCCAAATACTGATCCGTTACTTGAACAATATTAATATCAAAGATGTCCATCTCTTCTTTTCTAATAAGAAAAAGTAAAAGACCTAAAGGACCTTCAAACTGATTAAGTGATACTTTTACTTCTGCCATCTACCCGCCGCTTATTAAACACGCTCAAATGAGCCTTAAGTCTATATTGAATCAAGCCTTTCGGCTTAAATCAATCAAGAAAGCATAAAAAGATAACCTATTGTTCCTGCCAGTATATTGTACAAAATCTTAACCGGGAGAGCCACAAAGCTTTGACCTGAGCTAAGTGAGTCCAAAATGATCAAACCAAAAAGAACCATAGATATAGTCTGTGAATTCTGCTCAAGCCAGATATTTGCTCTAATGGGTAAAAACCGAGCTAATATCTTACCGCCATCTAAGGGGTGCACAGGAATCATATTAAAAACTGCTAAAAAAAGATTCAAATATACAAACATCTGAAGCAGTTGAAACAACAGCTTATCTAGCTCCATTGTTAGGCCTAACATAGGCCTAATGTTCATCAGTATCAGCCCCATAATTGCCAAAAGAAAGTTTGAGGCAGGGCCCGCTAGAGCAATCCAGAACATATCTTTTTTAGGATTTCTTAAATTACCTACTGTTACAGGAACAGGCTTTGCCCACCCAAAGAACAATGGTGATCCGCCAACAATTGCAAAAAGTGGAAATATAACTGTGCCCATCATATCCATATGCACTAAAGGGTTCATGCTTACTCTACCTAAATTTTCAGCTGTAGAGTCACCCAGTTTCTTAGCCACCCAGCCATGAGCAAATTCATGAAAACAAAGAGCAAATAAAAACGGCACATAAAAAAGAGCAATCTGCCCCATAATTTGATTAAAATCCATATAACATCCACCCTTTCTCTCTAGGCGCCACCTAAGTAATTTTGCACTCGCAATAAATTCTATCTTAGGGTATGACATGTTTTTAAATCAATAGGGAGGAAATTATGACTGATACTGTTCAACCATTATCTCAACTTACAGAAGATGAGAGAGACTTTAGAGATGCTGTTCGTGAATTTGCTGAAGGCGAGATCAAGCCTCTAGTTCATGAGATGGATAAGAACGCTCAAATGAACAAAGACCTAGTAAAAAAGTTTTTTGAAATGGGCCTTATGGGTATTGAAACTCCTGAAAATTACGGTGGAACAGGCGCGTCATTTATGACTGCATGTTTAGTTGTTGAAGAACTTGGCAGAGTTGATGGCTCAGTAAGTGTTCTTGTTGATGTTCAAAACACACTTGTTACAAACGCTTTTCTTAAATGGGGAAATGAGGCGATTAAAGAACGCTACTTACCTAAATTAGCGACAGAATGGGTTGGAGCCTATGCTTTAAGT
>JBOEFV010000067.1:0-700 GCA_050633065.1 Bdellovibrionales bacterium | reverse complement strand
AGATGTGTATAAGAGACAGAAAAGAAGCCTTGTAGGCTTCTGCTCCTAAAAAAGAAGCTCCTAAAAAAGAAGACAAGCCTGAAATGCGTAAGAGTATTGCTGATTCATTTGTTAGAGTTAATGTTAAAGTTCTAGATAAAATTATGAATATAGTTGGTGAATTAGTTTTAAACAGAAATCAGATTGTGCAATATTCTAATCAGAGCGGAAATCATGAGTTTACTAAACTTTCTCAACAACTCAATATTATTACTTCAGAGTTGCAAAGTGAAGTTATGTCCACACGAATGCAGCCTATTGGGAGTATATTAACAAAATTTGAACGACTTGTTCGGGATTTTTCTAGGCAAAATGATAAGAAAATTAGCTTGAAACTCTCAGGTCAAGAAACAGAATTAGATAAGACCCTCATTGAGGCCATAAAAGATCCTCTTGTTCATATTATCAGAAATGCATGTGACCATGGTATGGAAACAATCGATGAAAGAGAAGTAAGTGGCAAGAGTCCTGATGGAACAATTCATATAAAAGCTTATAATGAAAGTGGCCAAGTTACAGTAGAAATTGTTGATGATGGAAGAGGTCTTAACAAAGATAAAATTGGAGCACAAGCAATTGAAAAGGGTGTCATCACTCAGGAACGCTTTGAGAAAATGACCGATGCTCAAATATATAATTTGATTTTTGCACCAGGGTTTTC
>JBOEFV010000066.1:0-38569 GCA_050633065.1 Bdellovibrionales bacterium | reverse complement strand
GTACTTCAAGAGCAATCCCCCAAAACTAGTAGAGCTCCACGGTGAGCACACTTTTTACTGCGGCAGGGTCCCTCTTGAGAATGAAGGACGAAAAAGAGAGTACAACAGGCCTTTTTCTTTAGTCCCTCCTCACGCAGCACCTTTAGCTTCAGCGTACTATAATGGTGAAATGTTTAAAGATTTATTTGGAGGAGACCTCTTAGTAAGCTGGCACGGCCACAGAAGCACAGGACAAAGATTTGTGTCTTACAAAGTTAACAACCAAGGACTTCCTAAACTTAAAAAACCGCAAAATGAATTTTACAGATTCAACCTTCCAAATGGCTGTTCTAAAAAAGCCCCTTTTAATCCACGAGATGGCTTTAGAAAACACTTAGCGCCTTATACTGAAATTATCTCCGGCTGGGGAAAGCTTAAAGGAGTCCGCCCTAAGGGCACACCTGTTGGTTTTGCAACAGGAAGTGATGGCTCTATTTGGATTGTTGAAGATAAGAATAAAACAATTGTGCGCCTTGCAAGATCTCCTGAAGCAAACTTTCAACAACCAAACTGTGACGATGGCGAGTCACAAGGTAAAGACTATAACGTCCCTCTTCTAGCTTGGCGAAACGCTGTGATCAATGATGAGAGCTTAAAAGAACAGTTTAACGAAATAAGTACTGAGCTTAGAAGAGACAACAGATGTGCCACTTGTCATGGCGGCTTTAAGAGTAAAGCTTTAACAGACTCTAAAACAAATCTATTAAACACTCTTGATTTATTTGTTGAAAGTGGATGGCTAAAACCAGGCTTTCCTGATCAAAGTCTTTTATACGGTGCACTTACCGGAAACGGAATAGCACCTCAAATGCCCCCAGGAGAAGACCGTCCTCTTTTGTCTGATGATGCCAAGGGAAGACAAACTCTTAACACCATTAAAAACTGGATACTTTCTCTTCCAAAAGACATTGATAAAAGATGGAGCCAAACAATTATTAATCAATCTTGGAACATTAGGGCTGTTCCAACAACTGCAGACAACAAACCCTGTGGAAGATTCAACGCTGGAGACATTGCGTATATTGACCCTCGTCCCTCAGCTAAAATTAAAAATCAATACACATGGAGTAAGGTTTATTTAGTTCCTGAGCATTCAAGTCTATGGAAAAATGCATGTAAGTACCCTGAAGATGGAGTTTTCTATATTGCACAATAACTTTTTTACTCATTAGGCAAAAAAAAACACTAATCCACCTTAAGTGTATCGATTTGAGACAGAATTTTTTAATTTTCAGTCTTTCCTAGCCGATGTACCTATATGATATACAGCATACTAATTTCTTTTGTATTAGCTTTTACTTCACCAACAGGGCTGATCTTTTCAGCTCAAGCAAAACCAGCAAAGAATGCCTCTTCAAAAAAGAAGGCTAAGAAGATAGACAAGCTTGATCTATCCCTTCGCATTTTTGGTGCCGCTAAAAATAGATGGGTATTACACAAAGTTCTTAAAAAAGGATTGTCAAAAGAGGATTCTGCATTTTTAAGAACAAAATCAAGACAGTTTAAAGTCAAACTCAAAAAAAGCCTTAACATCAAGTATCTATCGGCAAAAAGGGCTTTTAGTATTGAAGGATACAGCTCTCTTTTTTACGTTAGTAAAAATGGCAAGGCCCTGAAGCATCAAAATAAAATTTTCACTATACAAAAAGGAAAAGATTTAAAAGCCAAGCTTAAGTACATTCAAGAAACCCTTAAGGCTTCTGCCCCAAAGAAATTTTCTCTACTTGATTTACTTATAACTAAAGCACATGCACAAGGACCTTATGAAGGAACTTCAAACTCTGCTTCTTTAGATATTTTGATGCTTTTAAGCTATTTAGAAGTTTACGGAAATGGGGACAGCTTCTATGATGTTCTGCTTTATGCTGCTGAAAATGAACCTGCTGTTTATGAAGCTATCAGGCGTTTATTTGAGAGTAACGGAAGAAAGGCCATCAGTGGGATCACTTGTGACAATGACTATAGAATGACCATTAATTTTAGTGACGGTTCTTTTTCAGCACTAAACTGGAACGGAGTACAGGGAAGCGGGGCAAAGGCTGAGCTTAATGATAATATAAATGGCAACTGGAATCCTGTAAAATTCTACTATGACGAGGAGAACGAGCATTCTCTAAACGCTCAATACTTTTTTTGTGACATGATGGGAGGTTCAGACACTGCAAATGGGGCTGCTGTCATCACCTCTTTAAATGATATGATTGCTCCTGTGGACTACGCAGATGAATCTGTAGATGGCTACCCTAGTGAATCGTTAGAGTAAGACGCACAAGTAACTCACTAGAAAGTAACTATTAAGCTGTTGTTTACTCTTTAACTAGAAAAAACAACAGCACTCCTCCAAAAAGAAAATACATAATCGTTAAGCTAAGAGTACTTAAGCCAAGTTGCTCAACCTCTATAATTTTAATGAGTAAGTGGTTATGTAAAGCTGGAAAACTTCCCATTATAACCTTAAAACAGTATGTCGTTAAAATGAGCATGATATATGAAAGAATGTACTTATAAAGAAAGTTCTTTACTCTTTCTTTAAGTAACTTTAACGCCCCCCCCATGAAAACATTAAAGAAACTATAAAAACCAAACAAAAGTAAAGTAGAATTGATACCAAGCCCCCCCTTATACATATACTATAGTTTTATTCAGAAAAGTTAACACTATTTATTAATTTCACCATAAACTCATCAGAATTTAACAAAGTTAATTCATATGTCACACATTCTCTTTGGTGATCACAAGCCACTTGGTGAAAGCTTGCTCGAGTTACGTTGGAAAAATGGAAGAAGAGTCTATTACTCTTTGATTATGAAAAATGAACTTACATTAGTTTTATTAGGAGGTTTTAAAAATGCCCAACAAAAAGATATCAAAAAAGCGCGCTCAATCCTCACAAGAGAAACAGATGGCTAAAGATTACACGCCAGGCTCTGATGTTTCAATTCAGGGCTTGAAAGAAGCCATCACTGAAGCTTTGTTTGAAGCCGACTACGATACTTTTAAAGGTTGTATCGCCATTCTGCTCGACAAGTGTGACTACATAGACATCACATCAAAGACAGGGCTTTCAAAAAGTACTCTTTACAGAATGTGTGAACCTACATCTAACCCAACTTTAGAAAACATCGGAAAAGTTTTAAGCTATATTAATGACTTTGACGATGACCTCGCAGCGTAAAAGTATTGCTGTAAAAAACACAGTGGACCGTGAAATAAAAGCATCTGATAACTCAATCAGAATGAGAGACGACAAGACTCGGGGCCACCGGTGAATTTTAAGGATGAGACGTATATAAAATGAACGAGTACTAGAGAAACGACGGCCAGAAGACTCTAGCGGAACGCCACGCAAACTGCGATGAGAGTAGCACCATAAACCTTGAACAAAAGTTAATAAGCCTCCCGCAAAGCGATGTGAGCAGAAGTAGTTCTTGGCCCTTAACGCTCACCTAGCTGTTGCTGTGAAAACAACAAGTAAATTCTTTGAACCGAGTAGCACAGGAGTAGCAGTAAAGCAGCAACACTATGAAACATGGTGAAACAAGTGAACAGCGAAGTATCTCTAAAATTGAGTAGACCACTCAACCGATTGTTATTTAATACCAGTAACTTACAAAGTTGCTCATAATCAGGACAGTTTTTTTTAACGAAATTGGAGGTGGCGTCGCTATACACCTTAAGTAGCTGATTTTACTACGCTTGAAATAGCAACCTGTCCTGAAACTGACCACGTTTAAATATACTAAATTATAGATTGTACGAATCTGCTGAATTGAGTTTTCACCCTAAAATCACCGCTTCGCCACAACCTTACTTCTGCTGAGGGTCTATTTTTTTGCTTACAAAATACGGTAATTTACCGTATTTATAGGGCGTGAAAAAACCTGCCACTAAAGCATCTCGTTTAATAAAAAATGATGTTGGAGAACTGACATTTGGTGTGTTTTTAAAAGTAGCCCGGACCGGTTCTGCTATCACTCAATCAGAAATGGGTAAAAAGCTTGGTGTCACGACAAGTGTAGTATGCGATATCGAAAAAGGCCGACAACTCATAAGCCCCAGTCTTGCTATCAAAATCGCTAGAAAAGCTAAACTTTCTGAAAAGCTTGCTGTACAGCTATGCCTGCAGGATCAGCTTCGGAAAGCCGGTGTTCAGATGAAGGTTAAAGTTTCGTAAATATACGTCTATGCAGCTTCAATCTTAATTTTTAGTTTAAGATCAGCTTCTTTAATCTGCTCTTCTAAGATTTTCTTCACAAAAAGGGCTTCTGAGTGTCCCAGAGCTCTTGCAAGCCTTGCGGCAAGCTCTAGTGTCGGAGTTCTTCTACCTTTTTCAAAGTCACAAATTTTAGCTTTTGTGGTTCCTGCTTCTTCAGCTAAATCAGCTTGAGTCATCTCTTCTGTGGATCTTAAAGAATAGAGAAATTCTCCAAACGCAACAGAACCACCAATAATTTTTTCAAGTTCTTTTACAGCCTTGCTTTTTTTAGTACTCATGCTTGTTTACCTCCTCAACTAGAACAAATTCAACTTTGTCTTTTTTTATAGTTTAGATAGCTCTGTATGCTTTATTTAAGCGTATAGACCTTTGGCCTTTACGCTTACCCTTTAAAGGCTCATCATGAAAACCCGAAAGTCTTCTGATTTGTCTAAGACCTTTTAGCTCAACTGCCTCAACCCAAGAAAGAAGTTTAATCACAATAGGCTTTGGGACCATTTTGAGCTGCTTTAAAGCCTTTTTCGAGAGTTCAACAGAGGTTATATCCACTCAACTAAAGTACCCTAAAACGGGTATATTGTCAACACCCTTAGAACCTATGAACTAACCTTGGTAATTTTAGCGATTTAAAGTATCAACTTTTATAATGACGAAACTTTCTGATTTTTGGTCGTAACAATGCTTTTAATTTTAACATCAAACTGCATGCTATTTTGAGTTTCAATTTTTGCAGGTTCATCAAATGCAGTAAGAATTTCAAACTCACCATTCGTCAGCAATCCACAGTTAAGATCGCTGTCTTCAGCAGCTCTAAGACCTATAATACCTTTATGTTTCCCCTCACAGTAAGAGCCTTTCAGCAAGACCATATCTATACCGTGCATAACCGCTTCAAGCTCAAGTCTCGAGAAGCTCTCCTCGGTAGGCTTATAGTACATAACAACTTTAGAGCCATATACATTCAAAGGAATAACCCCTCGCTCAACTATTTTACCATCTCTTTTTATCGTGATTTCTGCTTCAATGTTATGCTCAAAACTTGCGGCTTTTTGCTTTTCTCTACCTACAAAGCTACAAGAAATCAAAAGGCAACTTAAAAGAATCACCCCATTGGTTAAAATTAATCTTTTTGAATTAGAATGTGACCTAGTAATCATAAATAGCCTCTCTTTTAAATCTTGCCTGTTAAAAAAATATGTTTGTAGCGATATCGATGCGTTTAGAGCGCCCGACACATTAACCAAAGTTTCAGAATAAACCTGAGCTGAACCCATCTTCTTTATTGCATACCTGTCCGCCGTGTACTCTTCAGCTTTAAGCAGCATTGAGTAGATAAAATAAACTGGTGGGAAAAACCAAAATACTGACATCACAAACCTGCTGAATAAGTTTCTAAGATTGTCTCTGTTCTTATAGTGATGAGTTTCATGCCATATGATGGCTTCCAACTGTTTTTCACTCATTGTTCTTAAAAGATATTCAGGAATACAAATCTTAGGAAACACAAAGCCATATACAAATGGGCTCTCAAAGCTTTCATCTCTTGAAACCACAACCGGCACGGACTCAACTATTTTTTGAAGACCTTGTGGAAAACTCTTATCATTTTTTACTAGATCTGATCTAAACAAAAACATCGCATATCTAAAAAGCGGTAATAAAATAAAAGCTATGGATGAGAGCCCAAATCCTAGGAGCCAAATTAAATACAAAGCTGATTGGTTTGCATATGAACTTGTAGATTCTACTTGGTCCCGAACTCCTGTTACAAAAGCTGGGCTGTTATTGATCACAACCTCAATTGCTTTTGGGTTCAGTGCTTCTAAAAATTCTCCAAATGGCAACGCAAGCAATACGAAAAATCCAAACCATAAAGAAGTACTTGATTCCATTCTCAAATACTTATTAAAAACAAGATATACAAACATTGTGATGGCAAACATAAGTGCGCCAAAGAAGACCTGACTAGCAGCAAAGTTATATAACGTTTCAAACATCACTCTTCTCCTCTTTAGCAATGTCATCTAAGAGCGATTTTAACTCTTTCACATCCTCTGGGTTTAAATCCGCAGACTTTACAAAATATGAGAACATGGGCTTACTCGCCCCTTCAAAAAACTTGTGCATAAAACCTTTAAACTCAGTTGATAGGTAGTAAGACTTGTCGATATTTGAAGCGTACAGATATCCGTTGCTGGATTGGGTTGCTAGCAACGCACCTTTTTTCATCAAGCGATGAATTAAAGTTTTGATGGTTTTAGGAGACCACTCTGCACTCTCTCCAAGTGCTTCAATTATATCTGTTGAGGTCAGCTGCTTGTCAGTACTCCACAGAACTTCCATAACTTTCCACTCTGCATCCGAAATCTTTGGTATTTCTTTTATTGTTTCCATATGCATATGGTGCACAGCTGGATTACACTTGTAAACAAGTAGATTACAGGCGTAATCGAAACTGGGCTATAGTCTGCTACTTTGGATCACATGCTTTACTAGAAGACTATAAGGCCATCTCTGCAAACTCTATAACAACAATATAAAACAGACATGAATTTTAATCTAACTAATCTAAGTTCACTTTAAAATCTAAATGAAGCTCTTTGTACATACCCACGTTAATCGTTTTGATATTTAACGAATACAAGCCACCTTCCTCAAGAGCTGCTTGATCAGATTCTGGGACAAAGGGGAATCGCAAACTAAAGATCTACTCTAATTGTTTCACAAATCTCTGGAGCCTCTTCCCTCACTTCATAATTCTCTAGTTCTATAAGAGGCACCTCCATATCTCTGTCACGTCCAAGGTCATAAACTTTCAGAGTTATATTATTTGGAGCTGTGTATCCAAAACCTCCATCATCTATAACCAAAACTCCATTTTCAATGCGAGTTAGTAGACCTGTTGGAAAAGAAGACTCCTGTGTAACACATTTACCAGACTCTGGGGCACAAGCCACAAGAAGCTCTGCTTCTTCAGGCTCCCTTTCATTGCTCCATATGATTTTGAGATTTGATGGTACGTTGTCTGAAGTGTCTAGAGTAAATATTAAAAAACCTGCACATTCAGAAATGATAATTGGCTCTCCACCGCCCTTGCCATCATTATCGTTACAAGCTGTAAAAAATAAACATAAAATTAAAATCGTTAAGTTTCTCATAATCTAAGTCTCGGACTAGATTTAGAATGTGTACACGTTATTTTTGCAAAAAGAGACCTATATATTTTACTGTTAGTAAACAAGACCGAGGCTTACTCTATTGAGATGCTATTAAAATGAAAGTTTAAACTTCTGAGTGATACCATATAAAGAGCACTGCTAGCACAATGCCCTTACGTAGAAACCAGCTTATTTTTTTGAAACTAGCCTACAGGAAACTATTGATGATCCGGGCTCCTCACCTTGGTCTGGAGAAGAAGTCAATCTCATATAAGCTGACCAAGGAAATTCACCTACTGGAATAGGATCTTGCTGCACCCTAATTCTATAGGAAAAATCATTGCCTATGACTGGACCAAGCACACCAACGCTCGAATTTCCTCGTTCTGTAAAAACCTCTGAGGGTTTGCCGTACCAAAGAGCTCCTCTAAAATCGTACCCAATCATCTTTCGACCAGCGATCATTGATATTTTATATGTAGAGCTGCTCTCTGAATCAATTTCATATATGTAGGCTTTGTTATAGCGCCCACCACATTCTACATACTCTTTTGGCAAGAAAAAATCCCAAGGTTCAAACTTATAACCACTCATAATAAGACCAATAGTTCTTCTCACACGAATTGAACTTTGCTCGTTAAACTCTCTTAAGTAGGTGTAGAACGCTTCATGTAAATAGAGAGCTGCCAAATTCTCACTATCCATCTTGTCTACTAAATCTTGATTAATCAGGATCTGGCCACCATGTACTGTATCAGTGTACCGAACCAATTGTTGAAGCTTGCAACTTACAGGCTTAATCACTTCAAACGCATCGTTAGTTAAAGTTAACTCTACACCTCGTAATCTTTTAACATTAGGAAGTTTACCGTCATACAGAAAGTCTAAAGCATGCCATTCTAAATTAGAGTATAAAGCATCAGGGCCTTTTAAATCACCTTCAGGTGTACCAACCACCAACCCATTTGAATCAATTGAGTGTTTTAAATTATGCATTTGCTCTAAAACCAATTCTTTTGCCGATAAATCTGAGTTTTTTATAGTTCGATCATACAGCTTTCTAGCCTCCCATAGATCTAGAAGCTCTACTGACTCAACATTCTTACCACTTAAATCATAGCAAACTACCCCCATACCACCGCCACTTGAAATTGGTCCTCTGGTTAGGTCTAAGGTCTTTACTTCATCTGCACTAGCTTCAACTGCAAACAACAACAAAAGCGCCCCCATTAAATGCTTCATATACCCCTCCTTGAAATTATGTATAATTACAGCACCTAAATTATAACTTGTAACTTAATTAAATCAGCATATATATTATTATTTATTATATTATAAAGGTTATATTTTATGACGGTATACAGTTTTACCAACTACAAAGATTTCTTAAAACACGTTATAGACTCCAGTAAAAGAGGTGTAATCACTAGACTCGCTGAGGCTGCTGGCTGCCAAAGGTCTTACCTATCACAAGCTTTATCTACTCAAGTAAACCTCACATCAGATCAAGTGTACAATATTTCCACCCATCTAGACCTTGGTGAAGAAGAGCAGGACTACTTACTTCTTTTACTAGAACATGAAAAAGCGGCATCCCATCTTTATAAAAAAAGGCTGAATCAAAAACTAGAGTCTCTTCGCAAAAGTGCATCGCGCCTTTCAAAAAAAGTATCTCAAAAGAAAAATACGGAAATCAATCCCAAGTACTATTCTGCCTGGTACTACTCGGCAATTCATATCGCCACAAGCATGCGCAGTATGAAGTCTGAAAAAGACTTTGCTGCACTTTTGAATTTAAAAGTTTCAACTGTGAGCAAAGTTTTAAAAGAGCTTAAGTCTTGGAAACTTATCAAGTATGAAGACGAATCTTGGATTTACAATGCCTCATTTCAACTCCACCTAGATGATGAATCTATATACAATAGGCTCAATCACTCTAATTGGAGAACTCACACTCTCTCTCTTCCTATTCAGCCTGAACAGAACATCAACTATACATCTGTTTTCACAATATCAAAGAAAGACTTTAAAAAAATAAGAACACAATTTTTAGATTTCTTACAGTCACTAAACTGTCCTGTGAATACAGGACGCTTACTTGCGTAACACAAACAAAAAAAGAACTCTAAAGCTTACCGCGATGCCTGGATACCAACTACTTCTGCACGAATTCCACAGCTCGAACACTGACACGCGACTTACCACTTTCATACCTACCCTATAGCCTTGGACCTCTAAAAAAAGAAAAAAAATAACACCAATGATTTGAAAAAGCGGTCCGATGGAGTCTTCTGGCCTTCGTTTTATACTCCAGTACTCGTTAATATACGTCTCTTCCTTGAAATTCACCGATCTGGCCCCGAGTCTTGCCGCTTTCACACCTTGAGGGTATTTTTTTTCTTCCTTTTTTTGCTTTTTTAAAAGTGCTGCCTTTATTTCACGGTCTTTTTCAAACAACTTTTTACTACAATAAATTTTATTTTTATGGCAGAAAAATCTTAAGAACTCTAAAGTTTACCTTTTTTTGTTGTCCGTACTACGGCAAGTAGACGTGCTGTGTCCTCAGCACGATTTTACTCACCTATCACGGTAATGAGTGATGATGAAGTGATCTCAGGACTGAGAACTTTACTAAAATATGCTCGTGAGCAGAAAGCCGACTGGCCACAAGTTTCTCAATTTGCTGAAAGAATTAAAAATCCTATATCATCTGATGTGAAGTACAGAAAAAATAATGTGAACTTTGATGGCCCCATGGCTCACGATATAGAAATAAGCTTCCTTTGGGATTTTTTAACAGAAGCCTACGAGGTTATTAAAAATGACCCCTCAAAGTCAGATATTATACTGGTAACAGCTAGGAAAATAATAGAAAAGTTTTCAAATGATCAGTTTTCATTTTCATTTGTTGGAGATTACTATTTTCAAAGCACCGGCCACTCGATTTCACAAAATATTCTTTCATTAGCAACTCTTTTTACTATAGAGAAACCTGTCATTCAAAACGCACTAAATATTTCTGGTGATTTACTTTACTCCAAAATAGCAGAAACAATTCCAAGTTACTTTTCATGGGATCACTTTATCAATGGTGAAACATATACTTACTACTCGGCGAATAAATCTTATTGGACATCTATAGTTGATCTGCTTCTACAGTCTGGAATGAGCTTTCCTTTTAGAGGTGCTAAACATCATGTACTATTCAGCAAAGTATTAGTTCACGCTGGAAAATTAAACAGATTCCCAGAGCTAGCAAATCAAATCAAAAATTCAGACATTTCTTTCTGGGGTTACCAGAAGCTTTGTGTGCTAAGAAAAACTGATTACGATGCTGCTGATGTCCCATTCTTAAACCTAGAACAAACAAATGGAAATGTGACTGGCCGATCTGGTTACACTCCTGCCTGGGTGAGTCTTGGAGCATTTGAAGCTTTACTTCCTCTGAAAAACAAAACGTGTTCTGGTGATCAGAAGTTAACGTCATCTGAAGTTGCTTTCGCTAGAAGTTTTATACAAAACAACCTCACAAAACCAAAAGAGTCAGACCATTTTGCAGTGAGAGCGCCAAGTATTTCAACAAGAAGAAAAACTAAACTTTGTGCCGATGTAAACGACTCTGGAACTAGGAACTATATATTTGATTACGATACAGCTGGATCAGTACTAAAATATGGAGCGCAAGAAAGTAATGTCTATAGCGAACTTTCAAGTGAAGTAAGAAATATACTAACAAGTGGTTTTCCAACTGGTGGGCAGTGTTATGTTTATGAGTATGACTATTACACGGCTTATAAAGCTAAAACTGTATTTTTGAACAACTGGTTTCAGTGCGCTGTAAATACAGTAGATAATCAACTTGTCAGAGTTTTAGAAAGCTTGGACCCCATACACAATGTAAAACCTTCTGAAGAAAATGAAGGGATACACTTTTGTAGGTGGTAGGCTATATGTTTAAATTTAAGATATTCAACTTTTTTAAAAAACCACTCTTCATTGTTGCAATTGCAAGCATGGTGTTCTCTTTTTCATTATACTCCTATTTTGAATCTATAAACATTGAAGAAGCAAAATCTGATATTGAAAGCTATGTTTCGCTCTGGAAATATAAACTTGGTGAGGATCTACATTACGATAGGAACGAAGAATTTCTCTTAACCATTGCTGAGCAGCTTAAGAAAAAGCCAATAACACAATACGAAATTTCTAAAAACAACCAAACTCTTTATTCTTGGAAGAAAGAGGGCGCTGTAGATTGTGAACATCAAACTTCAAATCTTTTAACATTAAAAGGAATTCATGTTGGAAAACTAAAAACATGTATAAATACAGCGGCAATTACTGAAGACACTCTGTTTTCTAAGGAACTGATATTAGTATATGTCTTCACAACTGCTCTTTTATTCTTAGTTGGATTTTTTCCACTCATTGGATATAAAAAATCTTTGTTTAAGTTAGCGGACACACTTGAAAACTGGAGTGGAGACACTTCTGAAGGCTTCGATTTCTATACGCAAGACGAAGGTACTGACAGAATATTAAAAATGATTCAGGCTGGTACGCAATCAAGAATAGACTTTGTTGATCTCCAATCAGATTTGGAGAAAGAAAAGTCTATTTCTAAAGCAACAAGGCGTATGGCTCATGATATACGCTCCCCTATGGAATCTCTTGAGTCAGTTCAATTAGAGCTTGAAGGCTCCGGCTCACAGGTCTTGAAAAGTATCTTCAAGTCTTCCATGAAAAGAATCAGAAGTATCGTTGATGAGGCTCAGAATGATCACAGCGACTATGTAGTGGAAGAAGCTAAGACCAATGATCTTAAACCTGTTATTGACTCAATTTTAAAAGAAAAAAAGGCCTCTTTTAGTAAGACAAAGCTCAAATCGAATATTGATTACAATACAATGGCTATTTTTGTTCCTAAAAAACTATCAAGAATCTTATCGAACATCATAAATAATGCAGCCGAAAGCTATGATGATGGCAATGGTCTAGTTGAAATAGAAATGTACAGTGATGATAAGTTCACTACCATTCTAGTTAAAGACCAAGGCAAAGGGATTGATGACAAACATCTACCTTTGATATTCCAAGAAAATTTTAGCTACGGAAAAAAGAAAGGACATGGCATTGGCCTTTCAACTGCTAAACATTGGCTAGAAAGCTGGGGTGGGTTTATCCATATAGAGTCAAAACCTAGTAAAGGAACAACAGCCAAAATTGTAATCAGAAATACTACCGACTTAAAACCTCAATTCAGCAGAGAGGCGAATGCATGAGACCATTATTAATAATACTTTTAATTTTTCAATTCAGTCTTAATGGCTGCTCAACAATGGGTAAGAATGAACGCTTAAGGTGGAATATAACAGGAGCTGGGATTCTTGCTGGAGCTGCTGGAGGTGCAGCATTTGCTCCAAAAGATGAAAAACGCGAAGTCCATGCATTGAACTGGGCTGGTATCATCGGTCTACTTGCTGCTGGATATGCTATGTTCTTTTATAATGATAGAAAGAAACTCAAAAAACTTGAGAGTGAAAACTATGTGCTTAAAAATAAACCTGAGTTTGAAATCTTAGATGAGTTTAATGCTAGACTAAAAAAGCCTCTTTTCAGAGACGGCCCTACTGAAGGTAACTGGCAGTACCAAAAAGTAGATACTTGGCTAAGAGTAAATGATGATCAGCTAATCCATCAGAATCGAAGATTCATAAGAACAGACAAGAAAAAGGATCAGAAATGATTAGAAAGATCAAAATCTTTTTAATGATCAGTCTTTTCTCATACGCAGGGATAATGACGTATTTTGCTATCAATGGGGTAAACCCTGTAAATATTTGTAAAAAATATTTGGGGGCATCAGATTTTAATCACAAACAAAATATTGAAGAAGAATTTGAATTCATACGACAACTTCTAAACATTTATTATAACATAGAGTCTGAAAGCAGTCAGAAAGAAAAATATAATAATATGTCAGGGCTGCTATCTGATAACATTGATCCAAACTTTTCAGATGAATTTAAGAACACATTAGATCTGTATGTGAAAAGCAAAGCCAGCAGATCATTTAATTTAAAAAAAGTTTTAAGAAATAAAGAAGAAAAATCTACCTATAAAGTTTTTCTGGAGATGACTTCTAAATTTCCTAAAGAAAAAGTCAAAACTTTTCTAATGGAAGTAGATCTCAGAATTAGTGGAAATGTAATCCAGCAAAACAATTATGCATTAGACTATTGGGAAGAAAAAGTACTGACAAGAGCACCAGAAATTTTAACATCTACAACAATACTAGCAGATCAAAACTCATACACTGAACTTCGATTGCCATGCAATTTTCAACATGTCGGACCTGTCAAAAATCATGAAAATGTGGCTTTGAACCTAGAATCCAGAAATAAGCTTATAAAATTTAAGTTAAAAGAGTCTCTTACAGATACTGCAAAATATAAAGCCAGCTGTAAAAGCCATATATTTGAATTGGACTTAATAACTGATGATAAAGTCCAAACTATTTATCATGCTTTCAATATGAGTGATGGAACTAAAAAATTTAAAAAATTAAGTGAACGAGAAAAATTAATAAGAACCTTAGAGTCACACATGGATGTGAAGGTACAGAGGTAAAATGTGGATTGGAAAGTATTTTCAGCAACCTTCATTACAATATTTATAGCTGAATTAGGAGATAAAACCCAATTTGCAGCTTTTGCAGTTGCTTCGCAATCCAAATCGACCACTAGCGTTTTGCTTGGGACAATTTTAGCGCTCTCAATAGCTGGTGCTCTTGGAGTCTTGGCAGGGAGCTTTCTTGGAAATTTTGTTGACCCCACGAAAATCAAATTCTTTTCTGGAAGCGCTTTTATCTTAATGGGAATTTGGATTTTATTTAAGTAAGATTTTTTAGTTTTAAACTAAAATAAAAAAATCTTCAGCTTCAGACTCTAAAAACTCCCTATGCTTAGGAGCTGCTAGCATAGCCAAAGTTGAAAGACTACCCGCCGCTGTGCATGTGTCAGCAATGACAGTTATCGCTGATGGAGCATTTTCCAACGGCCATCCTGTTTTAGGGTTTAAGATGTGCGAAAGTTTCTTCCCATCTTTGATGAGAAACTTATTTTTGTCTCCACTCGTAGCAACAGCACCACTCATAAGTTGATAATTTTTTGAGGCGCCATCAACATTTATAACCCATGGTGACCCATCAGATTTAGGCCCTGTCACTGCAATGTCTCCACCTAAGTTCACGAGGACAGAAGTCTTATGTTTTAATTTAATCAAAGCGACACACCTGTCCACGGCGTACTCTTTACCAACACCTCCCAAATCAATTTCAAAATTTGAGGGCATAGCAATGGTTTTTTTTTCTAATTTAACCTTATCCCAGCCAACAGCGCTTAAAAGACTTTCAACTTCAGTTTTTGAGGGGGTATTTTCACTTTGGTCAAAGCGCCACACCTTTCTCAAAACGCCAGAGGTAATGTCAAAAAGCCCATCACTAACCCGGTATATTTGATCCGAATAGTGAATGAGCTTCGCAGTCTCTTTATCTAGTGAAACTTTTTTGCCACCAGCATTATTGATCTTGTAAATAATGTTCTTTGGCTCGTACCTACTAAACTTTTGCTCTATTCTCTTAGCCTCATCATATGCAATCTTAAAAATAGACCTCGAATGATCAAGATTTTGGTTCTCAACTAAAATTTCACAGAGCCCACCCATACAAAAAAATGAGTGAGCTTGGTATCTACCATGATTTACTAATTTATAAGAGCTATCAAACATATCTTAAAAAGAATAAATCACATGAACAATTAATGCATTCAAATCTGGAAATAAATCTTGTCCAACTTGGCTTCCAACAGCTGTTGACGGACTTGAATCACCTGTTTGCATATAATACTGCAATAAAAAACTCAATTCTTTTTCATCTTTTAGCTTTTTAATGATTTTAAGCCCTGGAGTGATTGCCGTCATGTCGGCAAGTCTCGTGTCTGCCGTCACATGCTGAGGTAGAGCCTCGCTTGAACCAAGTCCATATCTGAAGAAATCAGCTCCTGATTGACTGTAGTACCTAATGTTTGGCTCAAGCCTCCACTTTTCAGAAACTTTAAAGTTCAAAGCTAAATCTAACGTGTGAGAATCTATTCCCCAATCATCAGTGTAGTAACGATAAGCTGTTGAAAGCACACCTAGGTTTGTCTGCTTTTTTGATCCTAAGAAAACACTTTGTTTCATTCTAGAGTCTGGTCTACTTTCAAATAAGTACCTTAAAGGGTCTCCTAGATTTGCTCCGATCGCATCATCATAAACAGTTACTAGCTTATAAGGATCATTAGAGTATCCGTCAGTAAGCCCTACTGAAAGATTGGCTTGAACGATCCACGATCTACTCATTATTTGTAAAACTCCCAGCAAAATGTCTAAAGTCGTTTTTGATTCATCACCCTGACTTTTAGCCTGAGCTGTTCCAGAGGGAGTCATTTGAGCTAAAGGAATAGGAGCTCCACCAACAGGGCTAATCGTATCGCTTGTATAAGAGAGTCCTAGAGAAAAGCTTGTGTTCTTACTTTCAGTTTCTTTTGTCACTGAAGCGTTCAGTCCAAGAGATAAATAATCATATTCGTTAGATGCGTTGAAACCTATAGAGCCTTTCATAAGTCTTGATAAAGGTTGAGACCATGATGAAGAAATCTGTACTCTTGTGTCAATAAACTGATCATAAAGGGGCAACTCTCCAGGAGCAATTTGATAGTTTGCATTTCCAGAGGGTGAAGTAAAAGTTTGTGGCTGATCACTTGCTAAAGCTCCGTTTGGAGATGAGCCAGTTAACGAGTCATAAACCAATTTGAAGTTCCATACTTTCTCTCCTTCAAATTCAGCACTCAAGCTAACTGCGGGCTCTAAAGCTTGAACCCTTCCATCTGACTCAGAGTAGCCAAGAAAGCCAATTTCACCAGACCAGTCAGCCCAGTTTTTGACAGAAGCATATTTTTTAGAAAAGTATCCATCTGAAGTGTTCGCACTTTTGGCGTGAGCAACGTTTGTTGCAACACAAGTTAAACTTAAAGCTGCATGTGCAATGATCTTACCAATTTTACCTTTTTTTCTTATTAGTTGCATCCACAACCTCCCGCACTAAATCCTCTACCGCCGCTTGACCCCTCTTTGCTAAAGTAAGTGTGGTCTTCAAAACCTTGTTGAAGAGCATTTGCGCCAAACTGCATTTCTTTTTTAGAAAGAATGTCCTTTTCCCATGGTTTAACCCCAAGGCTTGAACAAGCAGTTGTAAAGTATGACATGATTAAAAGTAACAATAGTTTCTTCATAACTTACTCCCCTTGAAGAGACTTGATCTCTTGTAAGTATTCTTCAGATTTCTCTACTGAGAACCCAATGTGTTTAAATTTTTCCTTACCGTCTTTTCCAAAAATAATTGTATAGGGCATACCTTTTACTTTGTACTTTTCAGCTAACGTTGCCGAAGGATTATAAACAATATCAAAGTCGGCAGGAGTTTCTTTTAAAAATTTTTCAGCGTCTTTTTTCTTTTTATCTAAATTGACTCCAATAATTTTAATTTCAGGGTTTTCTTTCTTCAATTTATTGAGCCAGGGAAAAGATTTTTTACATGGACCGCACCAAGAGGCCCAGAAGTCTAAGTAAATCACTTTACCTTTATACTTTTCTAAATTTAGTTCTTGGCTCTCTTCAGAGGCCCTGGCACTCATCCCAAACATGAAAAATACAAGAAAAACAGTCGCTAATTTATTCATTTCTATCTCCGTTATCATTTTTAATATTTAATTTTTTTAATCTTTCTAAAAACTTATCTGGACCTTCAAAACCTGTTAGGGTCATATTTTTTTTCAGTTCCCCATCAGTATCAAAGAATAAAATTGTTGGAAGCCCCATGATTTGATACTTTTCTTTGTACTCTGTTAATGTTTCAGAGGGTTTTGTAGCGTCAAAGTAAAGCCACTTAATTTTAGCGCTGTAATCCAAAACCCTTTTATCAGCAAAGGTGATGTGCTTAAGCTCTTTACATGCTGCGCACCAATCAGCGTAGAAATCCAGAATTACAACATTTCCATTCTTTTTAGCTAAAGTTAGTTTTTCCTCACTAAACACATCCCAATGAGTGTTTAAATAAGTTGAAGAATTGTATCCGACTAAACGTTCGAATCTTTCTGAACTCATAAAATAAACTGAGGATCCTGCTAAAACTGAGCAAATCAACAAAGTTCTAAAGAGCGCTTTTTCCATGGAACTTGCATAGCCTATTTTTTTATAATGCCAGAGCATAATGGAACTTAGCCCCATGAAAACGGAGGCCATAACTATAAAGAAAACTTGAGTTTCTAAAATCGGTTTTAAAAAGTAGCCCATCATCAGCACAAAAACTAAACCTAAAACTTTTTTGACCCAGACCATCCAGCCACCAGATTTAGGAAGCCTATCTATCAAATTAGAAAAAGTACCCAGAACAATTATCAGTGACCCTAGACCTAATGCAAAAACAAAAAGAAGCAAAAACCCTTTAAATAAATCTCCACTGCTAGACACATAGCTTAAAATTCCAACTAAAACCGGACCTACGCATGGACCCACTACAAGTCCTGAAAATGCACCCGATATAAATATCCCTGAAAGAGATTTTTTCTTTCCACTACCAAAATTATTAAAAAATGCAGGTGACTTTATTTCAAACACATCAAGCATACTTAAAGCCGCCAAAAACAAAATAAAACATAAGATGCTGATAAAATAAATATTTGAAAGTAGGGAGCCAAACATAAAACCTGAGGTGGCAGCAAGCATGCCTAGGAGGGCATATGTAAGTGCCATACCTAAAACATAAGTACTGCTCTTAATAAATCCATTTAATTTAGTGTCAGATTTTTCACGTCCCAACACAGCTAATGTGATGGGAATTAGTGGGTAAACACAAGGAGTTAAACTAGTGAGTAAACCTGTAAAAAAGATGAATAGCAAAGCGTAAAAAAGACCGCCCTTAAGCCAGTCAGGGCTAGAAAGCCTAGACAAAGCTCTTGCCTCCTCCTTGCTCAGAATTTGCTTATATGTGACTTTGGTAGGAAATAAGCAATACTCAACGGTGCAAGCTTGATAACCCAGTTTAATGCTTATGGTGTCTCCCGCCTTGTAGCTCGTTGCTGATGCAAGCTGAGCTGAGCCTAGTGCCGAATTTTTAATTCCTCTTTTATTTTTATTAAACGTTTTGTCGAAGAAAGTGACCACTGGATCAAAGCTTAAATTTTCAGCTTCTCGACCATCAATTTCAAGAGAAAACTTGTCTAAATAAGCAAAAAAGCCTTCTTTAACGAGCACTTGAAACTTTATGTCTTTCTCAGTCCCTACAAACTCAACCCTTTCAGCTTTGAGACTAACAATGTCTTCAGGCACCTCATCAGTTTGAGAAAAGGCTGGGGCGGCAGCTGCTGTGGCAAGAATTGAGATCAAAAAGAGCTTTATAATTTTTGGCATAGCTAAGGTTACGGCAAAAGCTTCTACTAAATCAATTGGAGCATTGACGTATACTAGTCATTCCAATGGTTTACATCTTATTTATAGTAGATTAGTACTATGAGGCATATGACCAATAGTACTAATTATAGCAAGAACTCAGCTTTCTTTCTCCTTATTTTTGGACTGACACTTGCAGATGTCGTTCTAGATTTTAGAAGTGGCGTGAGTATCAAGCACCTTTTAGTTGAATTCATTGTATTATTTGTTTCACTTTTAGCTTTTAACTTCTATTTGGATCGCCTTAAAGTGAATCAGTCAAAAGTTAAGAATCAAATTGATAGAGCAAACGAACAGGTCAAAAACTCTATGATACAACTTGAAGGCCTTAAACATGAGCTCAGCCACTTTAAGAATCAATTTAAAGATGAGATTGATCAGCAGTTTTCTGACTGGAAATTTTCAAGAGCTGAAGCTGAGGTTTCTTTGCTCCTTTTGAAAGGGCTAAGTCTCAAAGAGATTGCTGACACACGAGGATCAAACGAAAAGACAGTGCGGGCTCAGTGCACTTCAATTTATAAAAAATCCAACTTGAGTGGCAGACACCAGTTAAGCTCATATTTTTTAGATTTTATTTTTTAAAATGACTTGGGTTATTATATAATCCCGTAAGTGCCGCAGCTCACTTTTGGGATTTTGAGTCCCTATCAAATAATAAGGAATGTATTTTTTAACAGAATCACTTAAAATGCTATCAATGAAAACACACCATAATAACCTGTTTATCATATCAGGATCATTCTTTTTACTCTTAGCATTCAGTTCTATTATGGACATCTATCATGATGCCCAAGATTCACTATCTCAAGGGCACATTGCTATGGAGTTTTTCACTTTAATACTATCTGTATCAGCAGCTTGTTTCTTTATCTATAGCGCAATCAAAATGAAAAAAGAGAACCAAGCTTTGACCCTAGCCGTTGGAAAAGCCACCGAACAAAAAGAACTCTATAAGAAGAAAGTTCAACAGTTTTCTGAAGGGCTCTCACAAGCCATTGAAGACGAGTTTGTAATCTGGGGTCTAACTAAAACCGAAAACGAAGTTGCGTTCCTTATTCTTAAAGGCCTATCCACAAAAGAGATCGCTGAAATACAGGGGTCACAAGATAAGACAGTCCGACATCATTGCTCAGCAATTTATAAAAAATCTGGCCTCAAGGGAAGATCAGAACTCTCCGCCTACTTTCTTGAAGACCTTTTAGTCAGTTTAAGTCCAAATCAAGCTCTATAGGGCTAATGTCTTACTATAATTTAAGCAAACCAATCATATGACCTATTGTTAATTTAGCCTTCAAGACCTATTTTAATTTGATAAACAAATTGCGAATTGAGGGTTTTAATGAAGTTTAGATTATTTTTTTTAGTGCTGCTCTTATTTTACGCCAAAGTTCAGGCCGCAGAAGGAAGTCCTGAGAGCATAAGCCTCGAGCAGGTCTTTAAATTGACTCAAGAAAAACACAAAATCTCAGATTTAACAAAAGCAAAACAAGACACTTATAGGCTTCAAGGCATCTCTCAATCTAAACTAGAAAACCCGGTTATATCTTATGGCTTGGGCCGATTAAGATACAATGGCGGATCAGGAACAGCTGATTATGATGAACTTTCAATCAGCCAAACAATCTCTATTAACGGGTCAAAAACAAGTCTAAGAAAACAAGGGCACATTCAAGGTGAAATTGCAGGTCTTGAAGGAACCCAAATAGAGTTAAACTTTTCAAATTCTGCACTTATGGCTGCAATAAGACTTTATATTTCCCAAGAAAAATTTGAACACATAGAGGAGCGCAAGAAGTTCTTTACACTTGTATCACGATATCTAAAAAGTAGGACCTTCAGATCTCCACAAAAACAGTTAGAAGTTCAGTTGATAGAAAACAAGCTAGAAGAAGTAACTTTAGAGACTAATGCTGTAAGCTCGTCTCTAGATTTGGCAAAAAAACAACTACAACTCTACATTGGTGATTTTAATAACAAAGCCATAAAAATTAACTTACTCCAAAAAGCTAAAATTGATTCACTCTCAAAAAAGTTTTCAGAAAAAAAACTGGCTAGTGATGCTATATTCTCAAAAAAGGAAAAATACTTTAAAACAGCAGTGAACTCTGCAAAAAGACAATGGATACCAGATCTACAAGTTTATTACTCCCAATCAAATGAAAAGTTTTCAAGTGGTAACAAAAATCAAGTGATAGGATTAGGTATTGAAGTTCCAATATTTAATAGAGGTGGAAATAAAAAGCAGGCCTTGATGGCTCAACAGACTGCGGTCGCAACTGAATATAGTATTGATAAAAATCGCAGCTTACTTCTAAAAGAAAACCTACTTAAAAAAATCCGAGTTGGATTAGATTATGTCAATATTTATGATACAAAAAAAATCAGTCGTAAAGAAAAGAACCTCAGGAAATTCGAAAGAGATTTTAAAAAAGGTCTTATTAGTGCTGCTAACTTCTTAGAGTTCGAAGACAGTGTTCATATGATTCACAATAGAAATCTTGAGAGTCATTACGAAATTTATAGTAGCTTATTATCATTGANNATAATAAATATTTGATTTTGGCAGTCGGCGCAGCTGTTTTTTCCTGGAGCCTATGGGGGCTATCAGAAATAAATATAAGTGCTGTACCTGACATCACGAATAAACAGGTGATGATCAACACAAAAACAGGCTCTTTTTCTACAGAGCAAATAGAAAAAATTGTGACTTATCCAGTAGAAACTGAAATGTCTGGTCTACCAGGAGTACAAGAAGTTAGATCGCTTTCTAAGTATGGACTCTCCCAAGTCATTGTAGTTTTTCAAGACGATGTTGATCTCTACTTTGCACGCCAATTAGTGAATGAAAAACTACAATCCGTAAGCTCTCAACTGCCCGCAGGTCTGTCTCCTGAGTTAGGCCCGGTATCTACAGGACTTGGTGAGATTTTTATGTGGGTTTTGGAATTCAAACCAAATTCTAAAAATTTACAACTTAGTAAGAAAGAACAACTACAGTACCTAAAAAGAATTCAGGACTACACTATTAGACCTAAGTTAAAAAGAATTCCCGGAGTAGCTGAAGTAGACACCAACGGAGGCTTTAGTACAGAAGTCCACATTAACTACTCGCCAAATAGCTTAGAAAAATACGGACTGAATGTTTCAGAAGTTATTTCAGCATTAGATGGGATTGGAACTTCTTATGGCGGCTCATATATCAAAAGACACGGTGAACAGATTACAGTAAGATCTTTAGTTCCAATAGAAGGTTTAGAATCTATCAAGAACATTGTCTTAAAAAAGATGCCCTCAGGCAGAAATATTCTCATAAAAGACATCTGTAGTGTTAAATTTGAAAGCGCTCCTCGTGTAGGAGGAGCAACTTATGATGGTGAAGAAACAGTTCTTGGAACAATACTTATGCGAGTTGGTGCCAATAGTCGCAAAGTAGCCATGGCAGCAAAAGATGAAGTTCAAAAGTTAGTATTGCCTGATGATGTAAATTTAAAAGTTGTCTATAACCGTGAGTATCTAGTCAACAAAACTATAAACACTGTTATTAAAAACTTAGCTGAAGGTGCTTTTTTGGTTATTTTAGTACTCATGCTCATTCTTGGGAACTTTAAGGCCTCTATTATCGTCTCTTTAGCAATTCCGCTTTCAATGCTCGTTGCTTTAAAAGGAATGCAAATATTTGGGATTTCTGCAAACCTTATGAGTCTTGGTGCAATTGACTTTGGCTTATTAGTTGATGCCTCTGTTGTACTTGTGGAAAATTTCTTGCGAAGAATGGGACACCAAAAATCTAAAATGAACCCGAAAGAGCGAATAAGCCTCTTGGCTGAATCGTGTTCAGAAGTTGCAAAGCCTGTCATTTTTGGACTGATAATTATTATGCTAGTTTATGTTCCAATTTTATCACTTGAAGGCGTTGAAGGTAAGATGTTCGAGCCCATGGCTCTAACAGTGTTAATGGCTTTAGGAGTTAGTCTTATAGTTGCAATTTTTATCACTCCTATTTTGTTGCTCTTAGTTTTTAAATCTGAAGTGAGTGAAAAAGAACCTGCACTTTTTAGGTTTATTAAAAAATCTTACGAACCAATGCTGGGTCTTGTAATAAATTTTAGAAAAACAACTCTAGTCTCGGGTCTCTCAATATTTATTGCTTCCGTTTTTGTCTTTCTAACATTAGGCGCTGATTTTGTACCCCAGCTTAATGAAGGGGATTTAGTCATAGGACTTGTAAGAGACAGCAAGCAAAACATTGATAAATCAATTGAGGAGCAAAAAATAGCTGAAAAAATAATTAGGCGCTTTGATGAAGTTGAGCACGTTTTTTCAAGAATCGGCACACCAGAAAGTGCTACTGACCCTATGAGCCCTAACTTTGCTGATACTTTTGTGATTCTCAAAAAGAATAAAGCTGATTGGCCGATGATTAACGGAAAAATTCGCACAAAAACAGAGCTTTATAATGCTATTTCAGAAAGCCTGAAAAAAGAGATGGCGACTCAAGACATATCTGCTACTCAACCCATAGAAATGAGATTCAATGAAATACTTGAAGGAAGCCGTGCTGATATTACTCTCAGGTTTTTGGGGCCAGATCTGGATAAGTTAATAATTTATGCGGAACAAGGAGAGTCTATCTTGAAAGATATCGAAGGTGTTCAGTCAGTTGAGTTCGATGCATTGACAGGCCTTACAAAATCTAGCGTTTTAGATATTGAAGTCTCAACCGAAAAAGCAATAAATTTCGATCTCTCACCTAAAGAGATTAATGATTACGTTCGGACGTCGTTGGCCGGTGAAGAGATTGGAACATTTTTTCTTAACGGTATTAAAACACCCTTTATTTTTCACTTAGATGAGTCAATTCGAAATGATTTAGAAAAACTAAAAAAAATGCCAGTTCCCTTAACAGATGGTGGAACCGTCGAATTGGAAAATTTAGCTGAGTTCAAATTGGTAGATAAGGTTACAACTATTGCCAGAAGGTGGGCTGAAAGATATTCAGCAGTCTCAATATATGTTGGTGGTAGAGATATAAGCTCTCTAGTCCTGGAAGCACAAGAAAAACTGTCTTCTAAAATAAAAATTGATCCCGGCTATAGCGTTGAATGGGGTGGACAGTTTAAAAATTTAGCAAGAGCTCGTGAAAAACTTCTTATCATTGTTCCGCTTACCTTATTGCTAATATTTTTAATTATTTTTGCTATGACAAAATCTTTTCTTCAAACATCTGCAATTTTTTCTGCTGTTCCAATGGGGCTTGCTGGAGGAGTGTTTTTACTAGCTATAAGAGGTATGAATTTTAGTGTTTCAGCTGCCGTTGGGTTTATCGCACTCTCTGGCATTGTCGTCTTAAATAGTATGGTTCTAGTGAACTTTATCAATCAAATAAGAGAGAGTGAGACTGACTTTATTGAGGCTATTAAAAAAGGAGCTTTGTCTAGACTTCGACCAGTCGTAATGACAGCACTTGTTGCAGGGCTTGGATTTTTACCCATGGCTTTTAACACGGGTATGGGGTCAGAAGTTCAAAGACCTCTTGCAACTGTAGTATTAGGCGGGCTTTTTACTTCAACTCTTCTCACTATGCTCGTAGTTCCTGTACTACTTACCTTTATACTTAAAAGTAATGAGAATAAAAAAAAATGACTATCTTATCAATTTTACCAAGGAGTTCTAAATGATTAATTTTGCTCACTTACATCTAATTTTAAACCATCTTCCTATAATGACCATTCCAGTTGCACTTATTTTTTATATTTATTCCCTGCGAACAAAAAATGAAAAACTACAAAATTTTTCATTAATCATGCTAATTGGAACAGCCGCAACTGTTCTCCCTGTCTTCTACACGGGGGAACCAGCTGAAGAAATCATCGAAGGAATGACAAGTATTTCAAAGAAATTAATACATGATCACGAAGAAACTGCTGAAATCGCTTTTGTGCTAACACTTATTGCTGGCGGAACAGCATCGGTGAATTTATTTTTTAAAGACCGTCTGCCTTTGCTAAAAAAACATGGAGATAAACTAGTTATTGGCTCTTGTATTATAGCAATTGGGTTCTTAGCTTATGCTGCGAATAAAGGTGGTAAAATTAATCACCCAGAACTAAGAGATTCAACGGCGATCACTAGTGAGTCTTGATATTAAAGAAAACTATTAGGAATTTTTTATGAAAAAACATTACTCCCAAGAAAATCATAAAATCAATAGCGCTGGTTTTTTAAGACCAGCTGTTTTAGGTGCCAATGATGGCCTCATATCAACATCAAGTCTCATAGTGGGCCTCGCCTCATCTGGATTAAGCCAGACCACAATTATAACAACTTCAGTGGCCGCATTAATAGCTGGTGCCATGTCGATGGCCGCAGGGGAATATGTATCAGTGAGTTCACAGTCAGATACAGAGAAAGCTGATATTGAAAAAGAAACCAAAGAGCTAGAAAATAAACCGAAAGAAGAGCTAAGAGAGCTTGAGCAAATCTATATCGAACGTGGATTAAATCCTAAATTAGCTAATGAAGTTGCTGTCGAACTTACCAAACATGATGCGCTAGGGAGCCACTTGCGTGATGAGCTTGGAATCATCGACGCCCATAGAGCAAACCCCCTGCAAGCTGCTGTCGCCTCTGCACTAATGTTTGCAGTCGGGGCTTTAATCCCTATTCTTATTGTTTTTTTAGTTAAAGTAGAGAGGCTTGTTTTAATTGAATCTATTTTCTCAATGATACTTTTGCTACTTATGGGCGCTGTTGCGGCCAAGGCTGGACATGCAAATATTAAGGTTGGTGCATTCCGCGTAGCTTTTTGGGGGGCCTTAGCAATGCTTTTTACCGCCATTGTTGGTTACTTCTTTGGCGCCACATTGTAATTAAAACTTAAATCTTTTAGACAATTAAATGCCTGGAGATTGTTATCGCTTGAATATTAACTTAACGATCCATAACAGCTCCTAAGAATATTTTGAATTTATACGTAAGCGCTTTATAACGCTGACTTTTATACAGTAAAATATCTAAGTTACGAGCTAAATGTCTCATGGAAACGAGACATTTACTTGGTTGAATACAAATTCAAAAAATGAATTAAAAATTGCTAACTGAGAGAGCAAGTGTCAACGCTTTTAGTGACTACTGCATCTAAGCTGATGCAAGTAGACATGCTGCATCCTAAGTACGATTTTTCGAAAAATAGACTCAATCATCATCTTCATCTTCCGAATCAGGGTCATCATCTTCATTACGTTCAAGAACGCCATCGCCGTCTGCGTCTTTACCATAGTCTAGTGATTCTTTTATGTTCTTATACAAAACATCTCTAATACTCGAATTGTTCCCAACAGAACTCACTGTAAGACTTATCGCCCCACCAACAACTTCAAGTTGAGCAGGCTCCATACCTGATTCATTTGTCTCTAAATTATTAAAATCTAACCATTTTGCTGTTCTAAACGCTAAAATAATCCGATTTAATCCTGATTCTAAGTTAAATCCTACTGAAGTATCACCCACACCCGTAAGTTCAAGTTCATCATCAAAATCAAAAATCATTTCAAAACTCATATCAGAGACATTCCCCTGGTTACTCGTAGGTCCAGTGTACAATCCTGATACTACGACACTATTTCCAAACAAAGGATCTGCGGGAGACAAAATAGGATTACCATTGGAGTCTACCTCATCTCCTTCAATTTTATCAATTTTTAGCTTTACCTCATTATAAACCCCTTCAACCAGCTCTACTTGTGGAAATTCTGGAGAAATAGAGTTTTCCAAAAGGTTTACGATAAACGGTCCTTTAAAATCAAATTCTACTTCTTCCGAGGCTTGCTGGCTTTCCAACTCAAATTCAATTTCCTTAATAGCAATTTTGGCAGACTGAATATTTAATTGCCCGACAGTCACACCTGAACTGTTCTTTACATCAATTAGGATTGAATTCGTATTCAAACTCAATTTTGAGAATGAACTGGCTGAAAGGTCGCCTGGAGCGGTTGCCTGAACACTCAGTGCAACAAGAGGATTTCCAGCCGTTGTATTGTCCCCACTGCAACCACTTATTAAAATTAACATTGTATATTTAATCCATTTTTTCATTTTGAACCTCATCTTCAATTTTAGTTAGTGGAAAAGCTATAAGCGCTGTATGAAAAACCACTTCATTTGTTTCTTTTTTATTTTCAATTTGAGAAATTTTATTTAACGCCTCATCCAGTATCTCTTTAATCTCTAAAAACTGTTTTTTTGAAACAGCCAGAGTATGCCCTACAATCGAACGCCATTCAGAAGGGGTGTCATCTATGGACTGCGCCGCCAATTGAAACATTTCTTTATGAAACTGGGTTAAACCCACTTTAAAAACAGGGCCTACACAGTTCAAGTTCTTTTCATTTTGAAAAAACTCATCTTCTCCGGCCTTTATAAATTCATTTCTGCTTAAAAAATCCAACGACTCTCGAATTTCTTTTTTATAAACTCTAGGGATAAGTCTTTGCTTAATCCAATCAACGTCTCCAACAAAGCTTTTTAAACTGACCATTTCTCTAATGGCCACATTATACCACTTTGTTAAAAATTTATACGCTCTTACTTCTCCACTGTTTTTCTCACTATAACTTGTTGATTTTTGCATTTTGCGCAAAACCTCAAGCCTTTCATCCTGTGAATTTGAATCAGCAAGTACAATTAAGTTTTTCAGATAAGAGGCCTCTGAGGAAGACAGCTCTAAGAAGGGAAGGATTTTATTCAAGGCTTTTTCACTTAAGTTTCTTTCCCCTTTCAACACCATAGGAATATACCCAACTGATATCCCTGCAAGTTTTGAAAGGCGTCTAATAGAAAATTTTTCTGCAATGCTTACACGATACTCTAGCCAAACTTTTAAGAAATCCCTATAATCATGAAACTGGTATATAGTAGGCTTATCTATTTCTTTAAACTTTTTTAAACCCATGGTTACCTCCCAATAAAAGAAGGGTACAAAAATGCACCCTCCATACATCAATCTCAAACGATTAAGTTAGTCGTCGTCTTCATCATCTTCATCGTCATCTTCATCACTTTCAAGAACACCGTCATCATCCTTATCTTCACCATAATCTGCAGAGTCTTTAATATTCTCCTTAATCATATCACGAATAGCATCATTGTCTCCAGAGGCTTGATCGTCTAATACAATTTCTCCACTTTGAACAATCAGCTTGCTTGGGCTCAAGTTCCCATCGGAGTTCGTCTCCAGGCTGTCAAAGGCAAACCATTTTTGTAGCCTAAAAGCTATAATTACATCAACACTCGTACTTACGTCTATTCCATTAGATACCGCCCCTGGTCCTGAAAGTTCAAACTCTTCATCTAAAGCAAATGACATTTTGAAAGGTATATCCGTTTGAGCACCTGTTGAACTTGGGCCCGTATAAGTCCCCTCAATATAAATACTGTTCCCAAAAAGTGGATCTGAAGCATCGACAAGTTGAACACCCTGTTCATCAAGTTCATCTCCTTCAACCTTATCAAGTTTCAGTTCAATCTCTTTATAGATACCTGGTGGCAAATCAGCAAACCCTAACTCAGGACTTACTGTATCTGTTACTAGATCAACGATATAAGGCCCTTTAAAGTCGAATGAGTCCTCGACCTCCGTTGACGAATCTCCTTCAAGAGAAGTATCCAAAGACAGTTCTTCTTCACTTTCAAACTCAATTTCTTTTAAAGCAACTTGAGCTTTAGTGATTACTAATGAGCCCACTACAGCCCCTGTCTCATCTTTAATGTCCACTGTTTTTGCTCCTGCAGCACTTGCCAGATTCAAAGAAGAGGCTGAAAGAGCCCCTTTTTCTGTTCCCTGTATCTTTAAAGACAGCTTGTTTTTTAGCGCGTTACTGCCACAAGCGCTCATAAGAACAGTTGGAAGTCCTATCGTCAAAACTCTACTTAACGTACTTTTTTTCATTTTCTCTCCTTGTTGTTGTTTTTGTTTCTCACACAATAAGTATCTCAAACAATCAGAGAGTATTCCATTTTTATTATAAATTTGTGATCAATTTAAATTATAAATTCTAATTTAAACTATAAATAACGTGTACTTATATAAATATTTCAACTCTGTAATAACGTATCAATGTGATATTATGTGATCACTTGGCTCGATGTTCAGATCCTAGCTGCCACAAACACCCTCCAAATCAATACTATCTTCAAATTATTAAATATAACCAGCCAAGCCTTTAATAACCTGATTACCAGATAAGTAGCCCAACCCGCCGCCCCCCCAGAAAGCCACTCTGAAAGAGCAAACAAATTTATCTCCCCTACTTTATTAGCTGCAATAACGCCTTTGAGCACCAACAACAAGAGTGAATACTGACTCGCAAACTAATGATAACCCAAGGCTGGTATACTCTTAAAATCAGAAATCAGTTTTCTCACCAGTTAATGAATTACTTAAAAGTTCTGATGATTCTAGCCCTTGTGACACTTTTATTAAGGCTGATTTTTTAACTTCATCATGAATTGATTTTAGGGTGTAGCCCGTTCCAAAAAGAAGACCACTGCTGTATATAATTGCGATTGCTGTACTTATTAAATCTTTCATCTTTAATTCCTTTATTTAAAATTTACCAAAAGGGCCTGAACAGCCTTTAGTTTATCTGCTTCAATTAATTCAAGAATGCTGTTGCACTCCTCAATAACTTCATCTCTCAAAATGTCTTGCTCCAATAGATCATAGTATTCCTCCATAGTTCTCGAATAGGCTTTGATAATCATAGAAACCCGTTCTGGGGTGACATCTACTCGCCCAGCCTCTATGTGCCCTATGGACTTTCTATGTATTCCGCAAAGGGTCGCTGCTCTTTCTTGGGATAAGTTACTCATCTTCCTTAAGCAGGTTAGAACCCTAGATTCTTTAGTGATGATTTTCTCATCGAACCTTCTTTTGTAGTTTCTGTTATGCTTGCGGTGAACGAAATGAGGGTTAATATCCAGAAGCTCCGTTTCACCACTGAGAATCTTATTGAAATCATCCATAGAAACCTTATATCTCCTTAAGAGCTTCGATAACTTTGAAGAACAAAGCCCCACTCTACCGTTTTCAATACGCTCAATTGCCCATGAGCCAGAGTCTAAAGCCCTAGCAGCATCTTCTCTTGTTATACGTTTGTTTATTCTAATCTTTTTTAAGGCAAGCGCCTCTTTAGAAAGGATTCGAGTTTTTGTTTTACCTCGAACTTTAAACTTTACTATTTTATCTTCCACCTTTTTTCTCCTTCTTAAAAACTCCAAGAAACCAAAAAAGATGAAGACTTATTTCTCTATATTTCAGAAACCGCTCGGTCGTTGTAAATTTTAGCAACCACCAGCTAGCTAATTAACGACACTAAAAGCGTTGCTGTTGTAGCTATCCATGGCTAGATCAACTTTTCCTGTAATTTCAAAATCTTAGCGATCAAGTGCGACGCTTTTAACTTTAAAAAAAACAGCAAAACTGAGTAGCATTAAAGTAGCAACTAAGTAGCAGTCTTATGAAATATGATGAAACAAAGTGAGTGCCAAAATTCCTGAAATCGATTTAATCAATCAACCAGTTCTTTATTAATATTAAATACTTACGATTTTGCCCAGTAAAGGGACTTTTTCTACTCACTAAATTGGAGGTGGCGGCCGGATTCGAACCGGCGTCAACGGCTTTGCAGGCCGGCGCATAGCCTCTTTGCTACGCCACCTCGTTGAGGTGACAAAGTAGACCTTTTTTCTATCTGAGACAAGGTTCATTTTAAAGCAGTATGCTTTCGAACTCATTTTATTTAAGTTATAAAGAGGAGCTGTTTTTTAAGCATTTCCCCTGATAAGTAGTTTACTCATAAGAAAAGTTATCAAGATTTTATAGAAAATTAGTCTTATGCAAAAACTTAAGGATTTTGTGTAACCATTTGATATTACTTTGTTTTAATTGTCTTTTGATTCTGATAAACCTAAATCAACATTTGAAAACGGGTGCTTCTCATCTAAGGTTTTGTTTAAGTGACCCTTAGATACCGCTGTGTACATTTGAGTAGTTTGCAGGCTTGTGTGGCCTAATAAAATTTGAATTGATCTTAGGTTTGCACCACTTTCTAAAAGAGAAGTTGCACAAGCATGTCTAAACTGATGAGGGTGCACTCTTTCTAAAAAGCCTGCTTTTTTAGACCAAGAATCTAGCCATCTCCAAATATCAATTCTTGAGGGCCTGTTAGACTTCTTGTTCACTATTAAAGAACGCTCATTTAAATCAAAACAGACTTCTTTTCTGTGCTCTCCTAAGTATGAAGAAAGCATCTCTAATAAAAGTGGGTTTAGCGGTAAAATTCTTTCCTTTGAGCCCTTACCAAGAACTCTTAAAGTCCCCTCATCAAGCTGCACACTCTCTACATCTAATGACGTGAGCTCTGTAACCCTCAGGCCTAAACCAAACATCAGGTATAAGCAGAGCTGATTTCTCATAGTCTGTGAATCATTCTTTCCAACCGCTGCCTTAACAAGCTTATCAAACTCTTCCAGTGAAATTATTTTAGGAGCTTTCTTTTCAACTTTAGGGAGTTTTAGCTCTCTAAGCTCAGGAGCAGAAATGTCATTTCTTTCTAAAAACTTTAAATACGTTCTTAAGCTTGAAATGGCTCTAGCTTGTGATCTTGTCGACAAACCATTTTTTTGCAAGAAATTGTAATACTCAGCAATTGGTCTTGATGTGTTCTTAAACTCTTCATACAAAAGAAGGTCACGTCTATAGGCTGAAATGGTGTTACGAGATCTGCCTCGTACCAGTTCTAAATCTTCAAAAAATTCAACCCATAAATTAAGCATGGGTTAAACATAGCATAGTTAGACTTTGAAACTCAAAAGCTTTATTAGCTTTAAGATGTCGGCATTCCAAAAGAGAGTGGTACCGGGTTAGAACACGTAACTCCCCCTACAGACTGGACTTTTAAGACTGCATGCATCACCCATTCACCATCAGGATTTTGTCTTGAAAGAGAGTTCTCTAGTAAAGCTGTGAACAAAACTGGACCTGTAGCACTTAAAGTGATTCCACCATAATTATGCACAACTACTTTTTCTGTACCTGGAAGACTTGTTAAAAGCTCGTATGTTCCCACTGGAACAACACAGTTTAAAGAGCCCGCTTGGCTTTGCAGCCTCATCTCACCTTCTGAGTAAACTCCTCCATTAGTACTTGTATCAAAAGCTAGTTCAATTGCGCCCACTGGAAAAACTCTGTTTTCTCCATAAGCGTAAGGAGTAACCCCTGGTGTTGTTGGAGTTGTTGTGCTTCCACTACCTCCCACTCTACCTGGTTGAGTAGTACCACTGTTTGGATCCACAGGATTTGTTGTACTTGATTTTCCACCTGATGAACTACTGCACCCTGTAAAAACCATAGCTGCTGTTAACAAAATTATTATCGCTTTCATATTACACCTTCTTACTGTTAGTAAGTTTCCTTAAAAGTTCTTTCTTTACTTAAGTTTATAAAATCTGCCACTTTCGTATATGGCTCATCAGCATACTCATTACCAATTGCTGTTACCGTCTTAGAGTCTGCAGAAACATTAAATCTACAATCATATGGACCTAGTGAAACATCCCAACATCTTACAAGAGGACCCGCAGGGTTCTTACAATCTAACCTTCCATTTTTCACATAACACTTATCAGAATTGATTCCTGTATCTGCTACAACAGGCCACGGTCTATACCAAACAGACCCACTCATATAATCAAAAGGATCATTGCCATCACCTGATTCATAAATGCCATCAACTACGACTACTAAAGTTCCTGTAGGGCCTTCAAACACACCCCTCCACACAAGCTTTCCACTAGAGTTATAGCTCCAGTAGTTCTCCTTAACATCATCAACTGTGTTTCCACCGGATGTAAAATAACTGTATGAAGTTGTTCCATTAAAATGTTTTTTATGAATTGTTATATCCCCTGCTTGATTTGCATCTAAGTCCGTGTGATTTCCAATAACTGTTCCTATATGAAGCTCCATATCTAAACTTGCATAAGCTGCAGCTAAATCTGGGTGAACACCTACAAGGTTCGTGATTACAGCTGAAGAACTGTTAACTGAGCCTGTATTGCCACCACTAAGGTAGTCTGGGAGACTCACATTAGTTATAGGAACTGTTGTTACAGACTTTGACGTGCTCGAGTTTTTATTACACCCCATCAAGCCTAAAACAATACCTAGTGATATCATATTTAAAAGATTTAGCTTTTTCATATTTTTCCCCTTCTAGTAGTGATAGAGCAAAATCAATACCAGCCCTAAAAGCCATATATTGGCATAGAGGTGTAAAGAGCCTTTACATCTGTTCACTATTATCTACGGATTCCACAAAAACTTAGGCTGTCTCAAAGTGAGACAGCACAAGAGCTTAAAGCGTTTGCTAGAGTCCAAATACAAACTATAAAAAACTTCTTCACTTTATATTTAATTTAAGTCCCTTCTTAAGATCGCCCCTTAAACACCGCTAACAATCGACATTCCTCGCTAAAAGCTCTACACAACCAATGGCTGTATTGCCGAACTACTAAGCATGAAGAAACTTACCTTAATACCTCTACTTTTTGCTGTTACAGCTTGTAGCAAATCTTATAAACCAGCTGACTTTGCTGATGTCGCTGCTAAATCAGGATCATGCGCAGGGGCAGAAACTTACTTTCATGATATTGTACAATCAAGCTATGAAGAAACTGGTGCAATTGCATCTGTTGATGATGTTCTTTCTGAATTTGATAAGTCGATTGAGCCTTTAAGTATTGCACAGGCTGTAAAAAAGAATCTCTCCTCCTCTTTTAGAATCTTTTATTCAAAGCTAGAGAATCAAATCAACAAAGCTGAATCTAAAGAAGACACTCTAAAAGCTTTAGGCCAGTTAGAGTTTGGCACACACCCAGATAAAGAGCTTCAAGAAGATTACTCTAAAAGCTTTGCAAAATTTAAAGCTCTAGCTACAACATCGCTTAATGCATGTGAAGTCCCTAAAGAAGATGACAGCAGTAGCGATCAATCATCCATTGATCCTGAGCCCACTCCTGAAGAACCTAAACTTCCTTTCTTTGAAGAGCTTCAACTTAAAACTGAAAACTTATCACAGTATGGAGCACTTAAGTCTTTTGCGATTGCGTACCAAAGCTGTGAAGCAATCTCTATTGACGCATTAACTCTCAGCTCTGATGATGTTGAAGGGATTTCTGTAGTTGGAAGACACTCAAGTGGCGCAGGAAACAAAAGAGAGATCACTAGTCTTAGTAAAACTCAAAGGACTCACCACTATATTAAAGACTTTAGAAAACCAGCATCAACATGTGTTGATTCTACAAAAAAACCTCTAATCTATGATTTTGGTGGAAAGCCTTATACAACGTCTGCTTCAAACTCAACTTTAAACTTTTTTAAAAATGCGGGCTCAGGATCAAAAGAACTCGGGGTTGATTGCTCTGGGTATGTTTTTTCAAGCTTAATGTCTGCAGGACTTAAACTTTCTCCAGATAAGCCTTTAAGGGCGCGTAATGTTTTATCTATACCTGCAAGAGCATATAAGTCTCCTAATTCTTCTATGTCTTGCATTAAGAAAGTGAGAGCTGGTGAGGGAATGAGTCTTCAATCAGGAGACATCTTTGCATCAAACGGACATATCTTTATAGTTAACCTTATTGGATATGACCCTTTAGGAGTTGAGGCCGCTTTAAAAAACAATAGCTGTTCTTCTATCACGTATAAGGATTTTGATTTTACAATTCTTCAAAGCTCTCCTGAAAAAGGGGCTGTAGGAATGAATCATATGGATGGCTCAGATTACTTAAAGAATTCTTCTTCTATGAGAAAAGGCTTTGAGAAGTTTGCAAGGCTTGATTGTGACAACAAAAGAAAAAACCGCTCATCCACTCCAAGCATTGATGAGGCAAGTCTTGTAAGACATAAGATGACGCCTGAGTGTATTTCTGAAAAAGCTCTTAAGCTTGATAATGAATCTTGTGTTGAGCGCTGCTCGTATAACGGCTAAGTATTTTTAAATTCTTTTCTTTAACTCTGCCCAAAGTAGAGCTTTGTTTTTTGGACTCTTAGAGATTTCTGAAAAACTTGGAAATGAATGCACCTTAATTCCCATAAGCTCCACTGCTTCTCCAAAGCTAAACACNNTTTAACGTCAGCAAGGCTTGTGATAACAATACCATCATTTTTTTGACTTGCTTTAAGGATTTTACAAACAAAGTCTTTATTTCCTTCAAAGTCCTCACTTGTGCAATAAAACAAATAATGGCTTCTTTCAGTAATCTGGACAGTTGTTTCCATAGCTGTCTTAGGCCCAGTTAAACTAAGCCCTAAGATTTCTTTGTAGTAGTCATTTTTAGTTTCCATATTTAAAGCCTTAACTTTCCTTTTCTAGGGCCTTTTTTTGATTTAAGGCTGCCAAAACCTCTAATTTTAGTTTTAGCCCTAGTCTTGGTCTTAATTGGCATTTTAGATCTATAAGTTCCAAAAGTCGATCTTTTTGTAGGTTTTGAAGGCAAAACTAGAGATGGAGCCTTTTCTCCCTTATTCTTGTCAGCATTATGCTCCCAGGGCTTACCTCTTTCCACTACAGTGCCTCTTTTAGGCTTTGAAGGGTAAGCAACCCCTCCCTTGTCTCTTTTATGCTCCCAAGGCTTACCTCGCTCAACTACAGTTGATCTTTTAGGACTTGGCTTAAAGATTCTTCCAAAAGTCCCACGTCTTCTCACAGGCTCAACTCTAGGCACAGGCTTTGGAGTGTAAACTCTTCTTGGAGAGTTTCTATAACTTCTGCCGTTGCGGTAATGTCCTCTACGGTGATATCTGCCACCACCAATAATGATGTGTGGGCTTGCTAGATAAGGCCTTCTTCTCACACAAGTGTAATCTAAGTACCTGGCCTCACTTGCTGAAATTGACCAGTCATATCTTGGTCTTGCATACATACCCCACCTAGAACAGTGTGTTTGCGCAATCGGATAAGCATCAGACACAACAAACGTTGGGTGAAGCCAAACTGTAACACCAGATCTTGTTCCCACATGAACTCTTGGATTAAAACCGATTTCAGCATCTACATTTACTGGCGCTGTTATAATTTCCCCTGTTGGAGTCATCACACAACCTGTGCCTAATGTTAAACTTGCTAGTGCTGTTAATAATAAGTATTTCATTTCAAACTCCCTGTTATTCATTATAACTGTTGTTCTTCTTCAAATTTATTGTGTTACAAACTCATCAAGATCAAAGTGACTTGTGCAAAGTGGATTATCGTATCTTCCATAGTGTTCAGAATCAGCTAAGACTTCTTGAACTCTTTCAACAACAAGCTCATATGCAGGACCTTCTCCTTCAAATGACATTGTGTAAGTTGCAAAATCGTCTTGGTCTTGCCCTTCATAAGTTAAGTTAACAATCAGTTCAGAGTGATCAAATTGAGCAATCATCACATAGTCTCTACTGCCGTTTGCAATAACTCCATCACCATTTGCATTTGCTGATGTAAACATTCTACTTCTAATTTGTTCATGGCGACCAATAATGTCTACTGAGTCTCCAGACATTTCTCCAAAAGTATAATCAAGAACATAGTCTTCATAAATATAATCATCTGCATCTTGTGTTTGAACATTCTTTAAAATGATCTCTTCAAAAACTGCGTTTGAGCTGATTGTACACTCCACAATGTTTTTCTCTAAAGTTGTTGTAGCTTGTGCTTGAGTTGTAGCGATCATAATCAGTGTGCTTAGTAAGTATTTCTTCATTTTAATCTCCATATTTATGTTTAAATCTGTATAATAACATCTTTAAAACAACTTAAAGAGCAGAAAGTTTCAAAATAATACTATGATTGTTATGTTGCACAGGCGGGCATGCTTCTTGTATATGAAGTCTTATGAAATGGCACCTGACACTCCTACTCTCGATAACAGCTATCCTATGCACCTCAAACTTGTCCTATAGCGCCATTTCTTGCTCTTCTTTACTCTTAGAGCCTGACCTTTATGATGTAATGGAGAGGTCTAGAGAGCTCTACTTGGAGAGTCCAACAGAAGTAAACCTTCTCACCCACTTGTTTGCCACCTCTGACCTCTTAACTTCAAACGGCGTCAGTCACAAGCTATATGAACAGAGTATAGAAATACTCCCATCCTCCAATACAGCCTTAAACAGGTTCTCAAGAAAGGCTCACAGACTCTCACAAGTAACTGTTTCTTATTCGCCTCTACGCATAAGAGAAAGCGGGGCTCATGCTATGTTTGCTTTTGATGTTGCTCCCGACAAGTCTCAAATTCCACTAGAACTCCTTATATCCGCTGATTTCATTTTAATAAACAGAGTGAGTGATGCAGATGCACATGAATGGGTACACCTTCTACAGCTCAACTATTCAAGTAAAAGAAGATCTCAAGGAAATATCTTTAATGCTGATTTTAGAACAGTTCGTGAGCTTTTTGCTTTTGATGAAATCAGGGCCTACTTTACCTCTGCAAGTGTAATTCTAAATGACTTTAAAAGAGGCTTTTTAACAAACATGATGAAAGAAGAGTTTGGTAGCATCTTAAAATCCTTAACAATATATTTAAATGCATATCAGGGGGGGGGGGCTCATCTTGGCTCTTTACATTTACCACCTGACCCCAGTCACTGGACACGTACACATCCACAACACCTTGAATCTAAAGACGGCGATTTTAAGATCGCAATTTCACCTTTTGAAGGTGGGAGTATCGCCCTTGTAACTGTTCTCATCTATAAAGAAAACACTGAGACCTCTATCCCCCTAAAAAACCCTTTAACGATTGATTTAAAAACTTTTGATCACCACTCAGCAGAAGGAACGGCGTTCTTAAAAACTGTATCCTCTCAACTGCAGTCTCAATTAAGAGACATGGAAACTGTTACAGCAAATTTATCTGAACTAGTCGCAAGAACTCAACAGACTCCAGAAGGAAACCTTTTGCCTTTTTATGAAAACTTTGTGCGAGATTACAGAGGTATCTTAAAACCACACTTATGAACAGCTTTCTTGTCCAAACTTGTGACTACATTCTTTTTCAAGATATTCTATTCTTTCTTTTGAAAGAGGATGAGTTGCAAAAAAACCTCCATTAAGGTTTTCAAGCATTCCATATTTTTTATTTATTCTTTTAAAAAAATCAAAAGCACCTTTTGCATTTCCTGAAATTTTTTGAACTAAATCTAGAGCAAACATATCAGCTTCTGTTTCTTGCTGCCGACTAAAAGCCATGCTGGTAGCTTTAAACATTAAACCTGAGAAGCTATCTGTTCCTGAAATCAAGGTTGCAACACCTGCTGAGAACAAACTTGTATAAACAGATTTAACAGGATGCCTATAGTGCTGATGGCCCAACTCATGTCCCATAATAAATATTCTTTCATTAAGAGATGTTGAGTTTTTTAAAAACCTTGTTGTTAAAAAAACTTTTCCACCAAGGGCTGCAAAAGCATTCTCATCTAAAGACTCTAAGATATATAATTCATTATCTTGCAAATCTATAGGAGCAGCCGCCTTTAACTTGCTCCACACTTCTTGAGTCGCCTTATCAGGAG
>JBOEFV010000065.1:0-7072 GCA_050633065.1 Bdellovibrionales bacterium | reverse complement strand
ATGACACATCTACTGCAAAAAAATCAAAAACCCACTTCTCTTTTAGCTTGCCAAGGTCTCTGGCATCAAAAGCTTCATAGCAATGAACATTTGGTAAACCCTTGATCTCTGTATTTAACTGGCCTCTACCAACATCGATCCCAACTATTTCTTTAGCGCCTCGCTTGAGCATAGCCTGGGTAAAACCCCCTGTAGACTGGCCCACATCAAGACAGGTCTTTCCCCTTAAATCAACGCACAAACTCTCGAGGGCTCCATAAAGTTTTTGTCCCGATCTGGCCACCCACTCAAGCCCCTCATCATCAACAATTTCAACCAGGCACCCCTCTTCACAAGGATGACTCGCCTTAGTGATTACAACACCGCTTACCTTAACTTTACCTTGCTGGATAAATTCTTTCGCCTGGGTTCTTGATCTCATTTTTTTTAATTCAACTAAATATTGATCAAGCCTCATACTGCTCTCTTAATACTTTCTCTCAAACAAGAACTTAATAATTCCATAAAAAGAAGAATTCGTACTCACACCAAACTCACTCAATAAAGATAAAACTTTGTATTTCTTTTCCTCAATCAAACTCAAAAGGCCGTCCCTTGATAAAACAGCTAGGATGTTTTCCTCTAATCTCTCATCCTTTTTATCCTCATCAAACAGATCATCTTGAAGCTGAAAAAGAAGTCCAATCTCATGACCAAGCTCCTCTAAAGAGTCCACTCGAGAAGGGCTCTCTTCAGCTATTATTCCTGGAGCCGCTATGCAAAACCCAAAAAGCATACCTGTTTTTAAAAGATGTATTTTTCTAAAAATCTCTTCATCTCTATTGTCCGTTAAACAGTCTAAGACTTGCCCACCAATCATACCAAAAGCCCCTGAAGACTTTGAAAGCATTAAAACCAACCTCTTTAAAGTATCACCAGTGTACCTCTCCGCTAATATTTGAAAGGCAAAGGTTAAAAGGCCATCGCCAGCAAGAACCGCTGACGCCTCACCATATTTTGCATGATGTGTGAGTTTTCCTCTTCTGTAAGTGTCGTCATCCATCGCCGGCAGGTCGTCATGGATTAGGGAATATGTATGAACAAGCTCAATAGCAAAAGCCGCCGGGTACAAAGTCTTTTGCTTAAGTCCAAACTCTTTTCCCATTGAAAGAAGCAACTGAGGACGCGCCCTCTTACCCCCTGAAAAAAAAGAATACTTTAAACTTTCAAAAAAGTCTTTGCTAGAGCTCTTCTTAAACCTTGAAAGCTCGTCTTTACAATAGGACTCAAATTCTTCAATCATTAAAGTTCTTCAAACTTCCGTCAGAAACTAAGACTTTCACTTTGCTTTCTGCATCATCAAGAGCTGACTGGCAGTCTTTTGAAAGCTTTATACCCTCCTCAAAAAGCTTAATTGAATCTTCAAGTTCAATTTCTGAGGATTCAATCTTTCCCACTATTTCTTCTAATCTTTTGATTTTACCTTCAAAAGAAACTTTTTTATCTGCCATACTCTTACTCTCCATCTTCTAACTTTTTCAAAACTTCAGCCTCAACTTTTCCTATCGAAAACTGAACCTCTATTTTTTCTTTTTTATTTAATTTATTTGAGTCTTTAACAATTGCACCTGTGTCAGAGTTTCTGACAATAGAATAACCCCTATCTAAAACACCAAAAGGGCTCAGGGCTTCAAGCACACCAAGAGTTTGATTAACTTTTCCTTGCAAGGTTTTCAACCTAACACTCTTTGCCAGTACCAAATTCTTATTTAAATACTGAAGCTTCTGCTTTAAAGGCTCAAAAGTATTTACCACACCTCCAAGCCTTAACCTGTACGACTCATGTGTCGCCTTATAAAGCTTCAACTTTGATTCTAATGACCTATGCCCTCGAACGACTAAATCATCTACTTTAATTCTCAAATCCAAAAGTCTTCTTCTGGGATCAACAAGTCTTTTACTTACATGGCCCACCATAGCTTTTTTATTTTGAATTAAGTTCCAAACTTTATGTTTAAGCCTGCTTTCTGCTTGAGAGATTTTTTCTTTTATTTCATCAACATTCTTACAAACAATCTCTGCACCTGCAGATGGTGTTGGAGCTCTAAGGTCAGCAACAAAGTCTGAAATTGTAAAATCAATTTCATGGCCCACACCTGATACAACAGGAACATCCATTGAGTAGATTTTCCGAGCCAAAGCCTCATCATTAAAACACCACATGTCTTCTAAAGACCCGCCACCTCTACTTAAAAGAATGACTTCAACACCCGAAATTTTTTCAGCTTCACTCAAGGCTCTAATTAAATCTTTCGCCGCTCTTTCACCTTGAGTCAGTGCAGGAACAACCGTAATCTGTGCAGCCGGATGCCTTCTTTGCAAAACATTAATCATATCCCTTACAGCAGCGCCTGTCGGACTTGTCACTAAAGCAATATTAAATGGAAGATAAGGAAGTGCTTTTTTCTTCTCTCTGTCAAAAAGCCCCTCTGCCTTAAGTTTTAATTTTAGCTTTTCAAAAGCTTCCTTTAAACCACCTTGTCCTACAGGGTCCATTTTTTCACAAAGAATTTGATAAGATCCCCTTGGGGCATAAACAGTGACCTTACCCCGCACGATGACTTCCATTCCGTCTTTAGGGCGAAAATTCAGTTTTGAGTTTGAACCTCGAAACATGACCGCACTAATTTGAGACCCTGAATCTTTTAAGGAAAAATAAAAATGTCCAGAAGAGTGAGCCTTAAAATTTGAGATCTCCCCCTTAACCCAGACCGTTTGAAACTCATTCTCAATATTTGATTTTATAGCCTGATTTAAGTCACTTACAGATAGCGCTTTTGCATCTGCAGACTTTTTTTGCTCAAAATTAAAAGACTGTTGGCCATGATCCATAAGCCCAACCTAAGACCTTTTTAGGCTTTGAGCAAGGCGCCTAGCCTTGTGGCGCCGCCCCCCAAATGGTAGAATATAAGCCTATTTGTAGGCTGAAATGAAAAAGTAAACCCTACAAGTCTATTTTACGGGAACTGTCCCTGAATGTGGTGAGCAAGCTTACTTCAAGTAAGAAGCCTAAAGCGTTTATATGGTGCCCACCTTAACACTTGGGTTTACGTTCGTTTTCAGTCTACAAGTTTTTTTCTAAATACTGTCTCATTTTAGAACAACCGTCAGAATTATCCCAAGAGTATTAAAAGTTGTTCACCAAATTTATAAAATTTTAAGCAATCATTTAAAGCCTTCAGACCACTCACCACGCCCTAGCTCACACTACTTGGATCTGAAGCGCCAAAAACCCCTCAAATGTACTAAAACAGTACAGTTTGACAAAAATTGGCACCCCACTTGCTACATACTTTGTGTATTAAGTTATTCCAAGGGGGAATCAAAATGAAAGCATCTACACTGTCAAAAAAGTTAACACCTACTAGAACTCTTGTTCACTTTTTATCTGCATCAGCACTTATATTTATAAGCAGTGCTTCAAGTGCAGAGGTAGCTGGAATAAACACTCTTTCAGATGCTGAAAGCGGCAGACAGTTTGATGCTCAAGTCTGCAACAATTTAAACGCCGATGTTACCGAAGCCGAAGTGTCGCTAGGAAGAGCTTGTAGTAAAGCAGGCTTTGCCAGTACCACCAGCTGTTTAGACACTTTAGAAGACTGCGAAGGAGAATCAGGAAAAGACGATCCAAAATGTATAAACCACTCTATTTCAATGGATGAGTTTAAAGCCAATGAAGAACGAGAAGACAAAATTAGAGATCAAATTAATGACCTGCAGGCTGATTATGATGATGAAGTGCAAAACGCTTTAGACATTGCAAGAAGAAAAAGTGAAGCTGATGCTAAGTTACAAGCTTCTTTACAAGAAGTGACTAACGGCAGAGCAAGCGCTTTAGAAGCAGAAATCAATTCGATGGAAGAGATCACAAACAATATCGCTCAACAACATGATAAACTTGATTCACTTCAACTTGATCTAAGAAAATTCATTTTAGACAACGAAATGAAATGTCGTGAAAACGCTGAAAAGTATAAAACTGCCTACATTACTAGAATTAATACTAGAGCTGCTAACGGGCAAAAAAGGCACCTTTCACAAGGCCAACTTTTAAGCCGCACCGGTCTTAGTGTAAACGAAGCAGGCACAATCAGATACAATCTATACCTAAAGAATTGCACATCTTTATACACTAAAAATGGAAGCCGCACGGGGTTTGGGTCTCAGTATATCTTTCAAAAAGACAGTATTGATAAACAAAAAGAAATCATTAAAAGAGAAATTGTTCGCCTTAGTCAGCAGCGCGCAAAAGTAAAAGCGGCAAAACTAAAGGCTCTACTTCAGTTAGATGCTGTACAAGCTTCAGCTATCGCAACTCACACAAGAGAAGTTCAAAACCTTGCAAACGAGGCAAAAGTTTCTCAAACTAAAGAAAGCCGGCTTCTTAGCAAAATCAATGAAAGACAGGTTCAACTTGGCGTTGCAGGAGCTGCGACAGGAGATGCTGTAACACAAGTTTTACTAGCAATCGGTCAAATGCGCCAACAAACAGCATCAAGCGAAAGAGCGCCGGCATCACAATCAGAATATGATGCCTTTACAGATGCTTTATCTGCTAGAGCTGAGGTTGAAACTCGAGAATCTGCTGCTGCCAGCTGTTCCAGTAATCGTGACAGCCAAGCTTTCACGACAGGCGCTGCGGCCCCAGCTCCAGATGTGGTTTTTGCAGATGCAGACCCAACAACGACAGCAGGTCAGACTGCTAGACGTTAATATTTCTATTTTCTCATAAAACTATACACAGACACCCCTTAAAGCAGTACTATCTGTCACTTAAGGGGTTTTTTTATGGGTAAAATTCTACTGAAGCTGTTTATTGGTCTTTCTATTCTTTGCGCCGCCACAGGAACTGTAGTTCTGGTGGGAGCCTACCTTTGGTTTTCAAAAGGTCTTCCCGATGTTTCAAAACTTGATGAATATAACCCAAACGAAGTCACTAGGGTACTTGATAGAAACGGAGAACAAATTGGTGAGTTTTTTAATGTTGAAAGAAGGACTCTTGTTTCAGAAGAAGATATTCCAGATTATTTAGAGCAAGCCTTCATGTCTGCAGAAGATTCTGACTTTTATTCACATAGCGGGATTAACTATCAAGCTATTATGAGGGCTGCTGTTAAAAACTTTATGGCCGGAAGAACTGTTCAAGGCGGCTCTACAATCACTCAACAGGTTGTAAAACAAATATTCTTAACCGATGAACGCTCTTATGAAAGAAAAATTAAAGAAGCTATCTTAGCAAAAAGACTTGAGCGCAAATACTCAAAAGATCTAATTTTAAATTTATATTTAAACCATATTTATCTTGGCGAAGGGGCCTATGGTGTTGAAATGGCCTCTCAAACCTACTTCAACAAAAGTGCTAAAGACATCACCGTAAAAGAAGCCGCTGTTCTTGCAGGACTTACTAGCAGACCTTCAAAAAATTCACCGCTTAAAAATCCAAAAGCGGCAAAAAGACGTCAGAGATATGTTTTGTTTCGTATGGCTGAAGAAGGCTACATCACCGAAGAAGAGGCTGAAACTGCAGTTAATGAGAATCTAACTGTTTTCTTCAAACAAAAAATTGAAAGAACAGCGCCATACTTTGTAGAGGTTGTGAGACAGGTTTTATCTGATGAAATTGGCGATGAGGCTTTGCTGCAAGACGGACTTATCATCAAAACTTCTCTAGATTTAAAAAAGCAACAGGCTGCTCAAAAAGCTATGAAAAAAGGGCTTCGCGAGTTAGACAAGCGCCAAGGCTTGCGCGGACCTAAGGCAAACTACAAAACGCAAGAAGAGACTGAAGTTTTCTTAAGTAAATCCAGAGACAGCTTCATCAAAACTTTTTATAAAAAAATTGAGATCAACCCTGAAGGCGAAATCACTGGCCCTATTATGGAGCCTTTAAACCTAACTGTGTTCAATACAAGCTCTGAAGAAAATAAGGCTGAGCTAAAACCAAATCTCCCTGAATACATTGAAAAGGGCAACATCATCGATGCCATCGTTACTAAAGTTTCTGACCGGACAGGATTAACATTTGTCCGCTTTGGAGAGCACAGGGGGGTTATCACATTTGAATCAATGAAGTGGGCAAGAAAACCTGATAGCGATGCGCACTGGAAATACACTCATCTAAAAAAACCTTCTCATGCTTTAAAGCGTGGTGATGTTATTCAGATCAAAGTCATCTCCGACACAATAGATGATCCTAAGGTGCTAAAAACTAAACTTGTTGATAATATTACATCTCATGCTTTGGTCGAACTTGAACAAGAACCTATTGCACAAGGAGCTCTACCTGTCTCTTATACACATCTNNCCTATTGCACAAGGAGCTCTACTTGCCCTTGATCAAAAAACTAGTGAAATCATAACAATGGTTGGCGGTTATGACTTTGAAAGAAGTGAGTACAACAGAACTTATCAAGCACTTAGGCAAACTGGATCTGCTTTTAAACCTATCGTATACGCTTCAGCTTTAGATTATGGATTTACTCCGACAACTGAAATTTTAGATATACCGCGAGTATTTGAAGAAGAAGTTCCACCTGAGGCCGGAAGCGATGAAGTTATCATTAGAAAGTATAAGCCCTCAAACCACTCCGGTGATTTTAGCGGTGATGTGATTTTTAGAGATGCGCTCGTAAGATCTCTTAACGCGCCAACAATTGAGGTGATCACTAAGATCTCTGTTCCATGGGCCTTAAACTATGCACGTAGACTCGGGGCTTTCTCACCTTTAAACAATGATCTCACCGCTGCACTTGGCTCAAGTGGTTTAACATTATATGAGATGACTAAAATATATTCTCACTTCGGGCGACTTGGAAAAGAAATTTCTCCGATCCTTATTCACTCTGTAGAAGATCAAGAAGGAAATTCTCTTTTAACAGACTATAAATTTGACAAACGTTTTGAAGAAAAAATGAACCTTGCAAAAGAAACGTTTATGAAAATGACTTTTGAGGACATGAAGTTTGGCGACATGAAAGAAGTTTTTCCTTTAGAGGATCCCAAGCAACTCATCACCCCTCAAACAGCTTATATG
>JBOEFV010000064.1:0-10624 GCA_050633065.1 Bdellovibrionales bacterium | reverse complement strand
GAGCAAAGAGGTCCTCAGTGCACAAGTCAGTTACAGCCTGCCTACGCTGGTGTAAGTAGCTCTTTAAGTAATATGGCTTCTACAGCTGAAGCTGAAACAGCAAGGTGTCAGGCGCTTAGCGATTCACCAGATGAAGATCCTAATGCAGATTATTTTTCAGGCTCTTCATCAAGTTATGCTGGCTCTGCAAAAGCGGGTTCATATGGAAGTTATGGTAGTGCAGGTGGATCTGAGCTTGGTTACAATACAGGTAAAGCTATTGCTGAAACTGCTAAGGGAATTTATGATAAAAGTAAAAGTTATGGAAATTTAAATCCTGGAAGCGGGATTGGGTCTCACACCTCTGGCTTGCCAGATGATGCGGTATTTGGTGGAGGCAGTAATAAAGCCTACTCTCCTAAATCAGGAGGACCTGGTGGTAGATCAGGGGCTGGTAAGACATCAGCTGGAAGTTTTGGTGGTGGCTCTGGGAACTCAGCTAAAGTTGGTGCAAATACTCCAAGAAGAAGGTTTAAAAGTGCTAAGTCGAGAAATTTAGCACAAGGTTATAAGAGTGTTAAAGCCTCTGATGGGGGATCAAGTGTATCTGTTAAGGGTGCTGATTTTAAAAGATTTGGTTCAAAAACTTTAAAAAGCAAACTTGCAGAGGCTAGAAAACTTCATGGTAAAGATCTTCCTTTAATTTTTAAGAATGGAAAGTTTGTATTAGATTTTTTAGCAATGAAGGAGTCCTCTAAGTTTAAAGCTAGAACCTCTTCTATGGAGTCATACTTAAAAGGCGGCCAAAGAAAAGCAGCTTCAGTTGCAGACCTTAATGTTCATCAAGATGCTAAGCTTAATATTTTTAAAATAATGAATTTTAGATACCAAAGACAAAGCTTTAATACCGAGAAAAAATAAAGCAACTTTATTAAGCAAACTGCTCAGGCTGTATGTCTAGTTTGCCTTTAGTAAAGTCCAGTGTTTATTAGCCTTCCTACCAGCGCTTAAAAAAGAATCAGATAATTGTTGTATGAAAACAACGATATTAAAAACTACATTATTAGTGGCTCTTTCTTTAATCCTTACAAACTGTTCACAAGACTCTAAAAAACTTATTGTGAATAAAGATGTGTTTGGAAAGCTTTCCGCACAATCAAAGGTCAATCCTACGACTTTAGATTATGCAGAGAATGACAACTTTATTCTAATTACCCCTGAAAATGATGAGCATGCAGAACTTTTAAAAGAAGAGATCTCACACTTAGCTCATGAATCAGGTAAATGTGGTGGTTTTTCAGAGTCTACTGAAGAAGAGCTCATTGAAATCAACAAAGTTTTAAGAGAACAGAACACTTTAAATAACAGCTATGATGAAGCAACGTTTAGTGCTCCTGTCTTTAATGAAGACATTGCAGCGATTAATGAGACTCTAAGCGCTGAAAAGGTGAGAGAGTCTATTCAGTTTATGGTTTCACAAGGAACAAGGTCTGCAAGGGCAACACAACCCAATAAACCTATTGAGGCCTTTATCGGGCACATCAATAAAACCTTAGAAAAAGCTAAATGGTCTTACACATTAAGCCGTGTAGAGCATAATAGAACAAATCAAGACTCTATTAAAATTCGTATCGAAGGAAGTGAAAAGCCTGAGGAAATAGTTGTTCTAGGTGGTCATGTAGATTCAACAACATCATTCTTTTCTAAAAAAGCTCCAGGAGCTGATGACAACGCTTCAGGCTCATCAGTGATCTTAGAGACTTTAAGAGCTTTAGCTGAGTCTAACTATGTCCCTAAAAGAAGTATTGAATTTTTCTGGTATGCGGGAGAAGAAAATGGTCTTTTAGGATCTAAAGAAATTGCAAAATCTTATAAAGATAATAATGTAAACGTAGTAGGGGTTATGCAGCTTGATATGGTTTTATATCCTGGAAATGGTGATAAAATTGGACTCACTACAGACTACACAAATGTTGAACTTACGAAGTTTGCAGAAAGCCTAACAAGCCTTTATGTAGGATCTCCTGTTGAGAGATTTCAGTGTGGTTATGGCTGTAGTGATCATGCTTCTTGGCATCAAAATGGTTATAAAACAGTGTTTCCATTTGAGAGCACATTTAACAGCTCAAATAAGAACATTCACACTGAAAGAGATGTTATTGATTCAAGATCTAGCATTGAACATGCTTTAAAGTTTGCAAAAATCGCAGTGGCTTTTCTAGTAGAATATTCCTCTAACTAGCACAAAATATAGGGGTCTATTCTTTCTTCTTCTTGGGTGTGGAGGAAAAAATCATTCAAAAACAGGTATAACATATGTAGATACGGTTATTACAACGGACTATTTAACAAAAGGACTAGATGACTCTCCAAGTGTACTTATTGATCTTGGTGCTTTAGATATTCAGTCGACCAAACTATATAGAGATGACTGTAATGAACTAGTAGGAGAAAGTAATGTAGTCAAAATAAAAAACGGAGTTTCGTTTATCAAAGTTACAGATAGTTCAAAAGGACTTTTAAACGGGAGTTTGTATAAATATTATGTAGATTTAAAAGGACCTGGTATTGATATAAAATGCTTATTGGTGGACACGTATTTATATCGTGGAGCTGGAGTTATTGATCATATTTATTCAAATAGTTATGCTTTTGCTGCATTAAAAACAGATGGCACTGTGATCACTTGGGGGAGGGGAATTTCAGGGAGAGATATAACCCCATTATTAAAAGAGCTAACTTTCATTGATGATATAAAAGTAAAAGATAATTTTTTTATAGCTTTTAAAAGTAATGGTATTGCTGTTCAATGGAAGAGTGATAGTTTTTTCACATTCAAACTACCACTACAGTTCTTAAAGGCTTCTGCGTTGAAAGAACATGTGTATTTATACCTAGACGGATCAATAAAACTCTAGGTTTTATATTGTAATAAAATTAAAAGAAATAGATTAACGATAAATCACCAAAGAAGGTCTCTATATGGCGACCTTTTTGAAACCAGCCTTTAAGTAGAACAAGCATTTTCTCACTTTCAGAAGTCCAAGACAGCCCTGAACCATAAGAATACACAAACTCACTTCCTGATTGTTTTAAATTTTGTCCTCTATCGAGGTTCTTAAAATAACCTAGGCCAAATTTTGTTTCTGCAAAGAAATTTAAATTATGCCTAAGGTTGAGAGACAGAAAAGGGCCTGCTGCTGCACTTAGTGAAAAAGCATTTATCTTTTTAAAGATAAGAGGATCATTTGAAAAAAAAGAAGCTCTGTAAAGTAGGTTGTTGCTGTTTTCTAGCTTTAAGCGTCTAAGCGACCAGCTTCCAACAATACTTAAAGAAATTTTATATGAATCATTTTTATGAGGCCTGTTTAAGAAAAAATGATTAAATAAAGACTCTCCTTTAAAAGTGTGTAAATTATGAAGGCCTAAAAGCTCTACTTTTGTAGATTTAGTAGGTTCAACAAAATGAGAGTCCTTTAAACTGCTATGAGCATCAGAAGCTTTAACACTAAAGCCTTTAAGAGTTTGATAGTTAAAATTTACTTTTGAATTTCTAAACTTCTCTAAAGAAAAAATTATGTCCGTTGTCTTTGTCTCTTCATTAGAGTTAAAAGGGTCTGTTGAGTAACCTATAAGAAAACCATTTAAATCGACAAAAAGACCTAAGCGCTCATTGTTAACAGGGTCCAAATCAAAAAGAACCTTACCAAAGCCAACATTGCTGTCGTTATAAACAAGGGAGTGAAGTGTTTCAGGTTTTGAAACTTTTAAGCGTACAGATCTAATTNNATCAAAAGCGCTCACTTTAAAATGAACGCTAAAAATAAGTAAAAATAACCCTAGAGCTTTAAGCATCTGACTTTTCTATATAGATAGACTGAGAAGGGAAAGCAAAATCAACAGATAAAGAATTTGCTAGTTTTTTAATACTGAATAAGATTTCTTCTTTAGCTTGTAATTCATCTCTATAATCAGAAACGTCTAAAAAGAAATAAAGAAGGATTTCTAAAGAGCTGTCGCCAAATCGTGTAAACGAAGTATAGTATTTATCTTTTCTTGTAAGTGGGTGCTTATTAAGAATACCTTTTAAGCCTTCAAGAAAGGCTTTAAGTTGTTCTTCTGTAGTTGAGTATGTAAGTCCCAGTGTTTCAACAGTTCTTCTGTGTTGCCTGCGCCCTAAATTATCAATGTCACTGCTTGCCACCTTTGAATTTGGAATAACGATTTGTGAATCATAAAAAGTTCTCACTCTTGTTGACCTAAAACCGATTTCTTCAACAGTCCCTTCAAGTTCATCCATTTTAATCCAGTCACCAACTTTAAAAGGTTGATCAAAAAGAATCATCAAAGAACCGAAGAAATTTGCAGCGGTGTCTTTTGCTGCTAGAGCTATTGCTAAACCACCAACTCCAAGTCCAGCAAGAAGAGAGAAGACATTTACACCTAAACCTTGAATAGTTGTAAGTATGGCAAGGGAGACAATGATCACCCTTGAAGTTTTACTGAGTAAAGGAACCAAATGGTCATCTAAGTCAGACTCTGTTTTAGCAGTTATTTCCTCTAATGCAGATGCAATAGGGGCGATTAGACAATATAAAAGCCAAAAGCTACCAAGGGATAAAAGTATTTTTGTAGAGGCTGCCCACAAGAACTTAGAGTTTCCAGTTAGGGCGATTTGAGCTCCCGCAGCCTTTAGAAAGAACGCCGTAATAAATATTGAAATAGGCTGTGTTAAAGCTTTTGCCACTTTAAAAGAAAAAGCTCTTTTTGAGAGGATAAGGCTTTCAAACAGACCAAGAATCCAAACAGAGATAAAATAGATAAGAAATGCTGAGATAATTGATAATAAAATCATAGTCCACTGGATTTGTGTGATGCCAAAGTACTTAACAAAATTTCCTTCAGGAAAAGCTTTTTCTAACCAATTTTTCTTGTAACTCGCTCCTGGGTTTAGGATACCTTTTTTATAAGGTTCATTTATGATCTTATTATAGTCTGTTTCTGTGCGGTTTAGTGTGAAATTTGAGATATAAAACCAAGAATTATGCTTTATAAAAACAACATTTGTTCCTTTTAAGCGGTCTCCTTCAAAAACAGGTCCTTCTAATGGATTAATTAATCTATCAAGGATCTCTTTTAATAAGACAGCCTTATCTTCAAGGTGTGATACTGTGTAAGGTGGGTTGTCTCCTACAGGTTCAAATGTCTCAAGCGCATCTTTTAGTCTTGAGGTTAAGTCTTCATTGTCCGTTTGGACTCCTTTAGAGTAGTCAGAAACTGCAGAGTAGAATGTTTGATAGGTTTTTTCTGGAGAAGAGAGGTTTATCTCTTTAAGCTTTGAAGCAAAAGAAGCTGAAGAAGCGAGCAATATAATAAGAATGAGTTTTAATTTAATCATTCTCTTATTTTAGGTTAAGTTTTTACAATAGGGCAAATCAAATTATCTTAGCCAGTAAAGGCCTGCATAGTTAAAGCGCTTATCAAGAATCTTCAGTTTTTCGAAATTGACCGCTTTTTTACTGATTTTTGAGTCCCTTATTAAGGTTGGGAACTTTTTCTTTGAGGTAATTAAAAGTCCGTTTAATTTCTTTGCTTTTTTCATTTTACGATTTGTAAGCTTTTTGAGGCTTAAAAAAGACTTTATGGGAAGCTTATAAAAAACAGAGTTCACTAGAATATAATACGAGTGGCTTCTTTTGATTTCTTTTAAGGATGTTTTTTTTAACTTTTTTAAAAACTTGGTGTTGATTAATTTTTTTGTGTTCTTACTTAGTTGTAGTTCACCAATAAAAAATTTATCGGTTTTTCTTAAAAGAAAAAGGTGCGAGTTATAAAAAAGTTTTTTAGTCTTACAATCAAATGAAGAAAACTCATTTAAAGCACCTTTATGCCGGCCATATACAAATGACGAACAAACAGCAAAACTCTTTATACCAAAAAAGCTTAAAGATAAGAAAAGTATTACTCTATACATCCGCCATAAAATCCTTCAGAGTAACGATCCCTATATGCATTCTGGGACCGGCTTAGGTATGTTCTGACACTAGGTTTGGACATGCAGTTAGGATGTAGAATTTGATCAAACTGTCTAGAGTTTAAAGACGGACCTCTTGGAGCTTCATAGTAGAATAATATATCCACAGTTCTGCGTTGCTCTTGTTGAGTGATCTCTTTGGCAGCTTCGTAAGTGTCAGTGATGGCCTGGAAATCTGTAGTTGTGCCAATTTCATTTCGTCTAAAGCCAGGAGGGCAGGTTCTATTGCCTGTTTGAAGAATTAAGTTGTTTTGAACAACTCCAGTGTCTTCAAAGCCCTTGCACTGAACAAGTGCATATTCTCTACTTAAAAGCTCGCTGTTAGACATTATGTTAGGAGATTCAGACGCTCTTCTGCAATCACTAGCATTTTGATTAACTAAGCCTGAGTCATAAACTGAGTCTGGAAGATTTATTCCTAATTCAGCCTCAAATACAGATTGGTTTGGGGTGTATTGGATAACCTCTTCGTGGTACTCATCATGGAGGCCTAGAATATGTAAAACTTCATGGATTAAAACTGAGCAATCTGTATTTAGGCCAAAATTTTCTGAATCTTCTCTGTCTATACTGTCATGAAGGTTAACTTGATTTCTGCCGTCAGAGGTGACATTTTCAATTTTTGGGATGAGATTGATTTTTAAAGTCCTTCGGCCGTCAGATATTTTGTTTTTAGGGTCTTGTAGGCAGCGTTGAAACCTGCCAACTAAAGCACTATATTTTTTTTCCTTATCTCCTGAAAGTTTTGAGAGATTAAAACTTATGGGAACATCAATTTCATATGTGTTTGAAGTTGAAGTAGAGTAGATAGAGTACACAGCGTAGTTTTCAGTTGTATGATACATAGCTGTAGACCTTGTTTCAAAGTCTACAAAGCAAGGTCTTGAACTGTGTGAAGCCTGAACACTTAATGCATCCTGGTTAGAACCTGTTAGATTTGCATAAGTTGTTGAGCATTCTCCTCTAGAAGGAGGAGGGGAGCAGTATGCTGTTTCATTAAATTCATTGTAGAGAGAGTCTGTGCTTGAAGAATCATTAGATGTATTTCCTACTCCAAGCTCATCTGCATAAGATAAGAATATAAAGAAAATCATAAAAACACTACTGTTTAGCATGGTCTAGTAATCGGATGTTTCAAAATAAGACTTAAATTTCTAGTTTCTGATTGTTTTAGTAATAATTGGCCTATAAACCATAGATATGGATATGATTCTTACACTTCAAAGCTGGCTTTTAAACATAAGCCCGTCATTATTACCAGCTTTAAGCATCACATACTCGTTTCTTACATCTATTCACTGCTCTGTAATGTGCTCACCCTTACTGCCGGATCAATCAGTAGAGAAGTATTACTCTGGGCGCTTAGTATCTTATACAGTTATGGGGTTTTTATTAGGTGGCTTAGGACAGGCACTTTTAAACTCTATGGAGTTCAAGCTCATATCTGTCCTAGTTTTCATCGTTTTTGCAGCATTAACTCTTATAGTTTTAGGGTATAATCAGTTAGGAAAAATTCTATTTCCTAAGATAGAATTTAAAGGAAAATCTAGTAAAAGCAGCCTGTATAGAGGGTTTTTCTCAGCGTTTATACCATGTCATTTACTTTATTTCTTTTATTCTTTAGCGATATTGAGTGGAACTTATTTAGGTGGAGCGATTATATTGTTTTCTCACGCTATAATCTCTATGCCAGCATTAGCATATGGTAAGAAGTTCTTATTTAAAGCAAAAGATCTAATGCCTTTTAAAATAGGAAAAAGATTAGTGAAGCTTATTATAGCTCTTATTTGCATTGTGAATTTAGCGTATTTTGGGTCTAGGATTTTTAACTCAGATAAAGAGGCTAAATCTAAAATTTTCTTCTGTATCTAGTTGAATAAGTGGCTGCGCATAAAATATGCAACATAATATACCTTATCAGAATGCATAGGTGTTCGGAGTATAATCAAAGCTAAAGTAATTTTTAGATTCAAGTGATTTCAGCCATCTGACTTTTGGCAGAACGAATATGTTCCGCCTGGGTCCCTTTGACTAATTAACTAACTTTTAGATCGAGCCCTTCTTTGTTGATTTGATCTTGTAAGGCTAGTTTAACAAGCCATTCAGGTGGCAGATCAAGTTCCTCAGAAAGGCGTTTAGAAAGCTGAATACTGACTCCTGTTCTATCATGCTTAAGGTCACAAAGTCTTTGTTTCGATATTCCTAGTCCACTTGCAAAAGATACTTGAGAAAACTCTTCACCTAACCTGTGGGCTTTTAAAAATTCACCTAGTGAATTGAATTTAGTAGTCACGCTTGTTTACCTCCAAAACTTCTATTATTTCATATGTTTCTGAGTCTGTTTCTATATAGATAGCTCTATAAGTTTTCGGCAATCTAACAGGCATATACTATGGATAATCAGAAAACTTGGTATTAAAGGTTAAAGCAGTTTAATGGCCACTGTCCATTTGAATAAGTGAATCAGAAGTCTAAAAGATTCTGTCAGCGCTATTAGATAAACAACATCTATTTTGTTTTTTTTGAAATAGATAATTCNNCCTTGGTCCATGAGTTGATGCTACCATACTGTTTTATGACTTCATTTTTGAACTGCTTGCGGAATGATCTCATTGTTAATTCTTGCTTAAAAAAGGATAGTGGGATAGATACATAAATGTGCCTAAACTTTAAAAAGGAGCTAGTATTTGTTTACTGTAAGACTGGCAACTAACAGGCTTGTAGGTTTAAGGTTTCATAGAATAGCCTCAAGATCAAAACTCACTCAAGCTCAACTTCTAATAAAATTTAAAACATCAAGGTTTGGTCTTTTTAGATATAAAACGGGCCTTAAAAGCCTTCCTGGTGAACTTATCCCTGTATTATTAGAACTTGATGGCGCTGATTCAGAAGATGAATTCTTCTTTTGTAGTTTAAATCTTAAGATTGTTAATGAATATATTGATAAGCATATTTTTCTTAAGGTGCTCAAAAAGATAGAGACCAGCTTTAACTGATCTCTATCTTAATTTCATCTAAACTTTATATTTAGAAGTTAACTCCAACATATGCTGCAACATCAGTGCTTTGGAACTTAAATACTGGGTCCCCTGCTCCTGTTGTGTATCTTACGTCTACACCTAAGCTTAGTTGCTTAACAATCTCATACTCAACACCAGCACNNTGGTTTAAACTTACCAAGGTTAAACTTGTATTTTGGAGCAATTGTTACTGCAAGCTCTGAAACATCAACTTCTTTTTTGCTTGTGTCCGCAGCAGCTAATACACTTGCAGCACTTGCAACTTGCTCTTCAGAGTACTTTACATAGTTAACAAAAACTTCACCAACAAGTGCGTTGTTTTCGAATAAAGGGCAATCAAAAAGCTTTAGGTCAATACCAGCTCCTATACTTGTTCCTGAGTCTCCATCGTTCACACCATTGGCTGCGCCAACATCTGTAAAGATTTCCCCTGATCTGTCATTTTGTACACTTGCAGATCCAAATCTATAAAAAACTTGGTTTCCAGCAAAAGCAAGATTTCCAAATAGTAACATTGAAAATACAATGGCTGTTTTTTTCATCTTATCTCCTTTTTATTAGTTATTAAAAACAAGATAACTATTAAATAGAGTAGACGTTCAAAATATGATTTTAATTATAGTTCAGGCATGATTTAAATCATATTCTTTAAAAGGGTTTCCTTACTTAAAGACTTAAAATTTCAAAACCTATTTCTGAAAGTTCTCTTTTTTTAGAAAAGCCTACGCTTTTAAAGGATTTGATGTCTCTTCCAGCTAAAGAAAGAATTTGTATTTCTTTTTTCTTCGCAATCTTTAAAAGTTTTTCTGCAATGATGTCTGCAACTTCAGCATTTACAGGGTTATATAAGTAATAATAATCAGCCTCTGGAATTGCAAAAGACTTATCTGATAAATCTTTTATTTCAAATCTAACATTGTTTAGGCCAAGTTTTTTTGCACTAGTGTTTGCACCATTCACCTTTTCAAGAACTATATCATAGCCTAAAATTTTAAGATTGTTATTTAATGAGGAGAATAAAATTCCAGGGTGTCCATGACCACTTCCAAGATCTATTACTGTAGAGTGGTTTTTAAAGCCTACAAAGTCATAAATCTTTTTAAGGATAAAAAGAGGTGTTGTAATATCCTCTCCTGTATTTACAGCCGACCAATGAGGTTCTAACACTTTATAGTCTTCATCAGTGAGTAGATCCATTTGATCTTCAACATCAAAAATATCTGAAGCAAGTAAGCTTTCAGCAGCATCAAAGTCCTCACTTTTTATATAGCTTAAGAACTGATTGTATAAAGACATGTAAGATTCCTTTACTGACGATTTAGCTTTATAGGTTTCATTTTGACTAAGCCTGGTCAAGACTCATGAGAGTATACTTTTTTTAAGTAAGCTTCTTTGAAATAAGTTTATAGGTTACTAGTATTAATATAGACCCAAAGAGTGCGGGAATAAGACCACTTAAAGAAAACCCTTTATCTACCTGCCAGCCAAACAGACTAAAAACATAACCACCTAAAATAGAGCCACAGATTCCTAGGATTGATGTGAAAATGAGTCCCCCACTGTCTTTTCCTGGGGTTATTGTCTTTGCAAG
>JBOEFV010000063.1:0-13384 GCA_050633065.1 Bdellovibrionales bacterium | reverse complement strand
AGGTGGTGTTTTAGGGGCTATGGAGACACAGTACCAAAGAGGTAAGATTCAAGAAGAGTCAATGTACTATGAGATGCAAAAGCATGATGGAACAATGCCAATTGTTGGGGTGAACTCCTTTATTGATCCTAAAACATTAGAAGATGGTTATATTCCTGAGGTTATTGAATTGGCGAGGGCTTCTAAGGAAGAAAAAGAACTTCAGTTAACAAGAACAAACGAGTTTATTTTTAGTAACAAGGAAGTTTCAGAAAAAGGTTTAGAAAAGCTTAAAGAAACGGCTCTTCAAGGAGGTAATGTTTTTGAAACTCTTATGGAAGTATCTAAAACATGCACACTTGCTCAAATTACAAACGCATTGTTTGAAGTTGGTGGCGAGTACCGTCGTAATCTTTAGTGGATGTAGTCCCAAGGAAAGTAAGATATTAGCTCCAGATTTAAAAATTGGAGTTACTACAGATTTACTTTCTTTTGATCCATTCTCCTTTCAGTCTTTAGGGGAAAGAGACATCACAGATCTCATATACGGTAGCTTATTTACAATAGATAAGGAGCAAATCTCTTCAGAGTATTTAGAAGATATCAAAATAAAAGAGAATACCCTCATTTTTGATAAAGTGGATAAGCCTTTATTTTTGAAAGTTAAATCTGTATTTGATAAAGGAAATAAGTCAGTACTTTGGAAGGATATATTTTCTAGATTCAAATTAGAGGAGACAAGGATCTCTTATTTAGAGGAAAAAGATTTTATTGCTCAGTTAAAAACACTCTCAAGTCTTATTGTTTTTGAGGGAGAGGGGCCATATAAAATAGAGAAGTTTATAAAAGGGCAAAGAATAAATTTGATTTCAAAAAAGAGTTATATTGTAGAAAGACTGTCTATTAGGCGTGTAAAAGATAACAAGACAGGTCTTGATCTAGTTAAGTCAGAAGAGCTTGATCTATACTATCCTGGTAGACCTTTTGAAAAAGGAGTTGTTGAAGCGTATAAAGAGCTTGAGGCAATTGGGTCTAAAGAGTTTGATATGAAACTTAGGATGTATCAAAAGTTTGGAAAGAGGAGTTCTCTTGAGAAGGTCTACTGTGAAAATAAAGTAGGGTTTGAAAAAGTCCTTGGGCCTGGATGGACTTTGGAAAAAGATTTGTGTGAATATAACAAGGAGAGCAGAAAGCCACTAAGAATTATTTATTCAGATCGATATAATCTTAAGTTTTTAGATTATTTAGGTGACCACTATAAAAAACAAATAGGGGGAGCTTTTAACTATCAAATGTTAAAATCGTCTGATCTAACGAACACTCTTAAAATGGGACAGTTTGACTACCACCTTAGTCTAGAGAAGACAGGAAAAAGCACTCCTGTTTTTTATGACTCTTTTCATACAAAGGGTCAGTATAATACTTACGGTGTGAAAGATGGTATTTTGGATGCCAAGCTTGCAGAAGCATCTCAAAGCGTTGATTTAAAGGGGTTTTCTAATCTTGAAACTGTGGCGAGAAAGAGGCTCCTAAAAGTTTTACCGGTTCTTTTCTCATACTCAAAGCCTGCTATAGACTATGTTAAACGCAAAGATTTTCAGGTTTCTACTTCTAAGTCTTCAAAAAGACTCATCTTTTTTAAAAAATAGCCGATTTTAGAGTATGAGTTTTTTACTTAAAGCTATTGTGCACTTATCCCATTTTTTTGAAGAGGCTATTTTTAAAATAGGTTTTGAGTCTTATTCGGCTGCTAGCCCTGTGGGATCAGTTTTAAAGTATCCGCTTTTAAGTATTAACGGGCAAGAGGTAACGTTTGGTAAAATATTAGTTGGGCTTGTTTTTTTAGCAGCAGGTATAGTTGCTTCTAAATTTATTATAAAAATAATAAGTCAAAAGGTTCTTCATAGAGTGGTAGAAAGTGAGGCTGCAATACATGCCATAGAAAGTTTAACTTTTTATGTAATGGTGGTTTTCTTCTTCTTGGTAGCTCTTCAAGTAGCAAACATTCCTATCACAATATTCACTTACGTTGCTGCAGCGGCAGGTATCGCAGTTGGTTTAGGAACTCAAAAAATTGTTTATAACTTCTTTAGCGGTATTATTATTCTCATTGAGCAACCTATTAAAAAAGGTGACTACGTAAAAGTAGGTAATATTTTTGGTAGGATTGAGGAAGTTGGAACAAGAGCCACTAAAATCAACTCCGTTGAGAATAAGCACCTCATTCTTCCAAACAGTAGAATGATTGAAGAGGATGTTGAAAACCTTACTCATAATAGCAAAAGAATTAAGGCCACAATCAAGGTAGGCGTTAGATATGGTAGTGATATCACTCTTGTAAAACAGCTTTTAAATGAGGCTGCAAAAGAAAATATTGCAACATTAAAATCTAGAGAGCCGCTTGTACTGTTTGAGAACTTTGGAGACAGCTCATTAGAGTTTACTCTTTTATTCGATATTAAGCTTAACAACCTTTTAGATGAGCGAAGAATAACCTCTTCAGTTCGAGAGGTAATTGACGCTAAATTCAGAGCAAACGGTGTTGTGATAGCTTTCCCTCAAAGAGATGTTCATATGCATCTCCCAGAGGACCTATCTGCAAAACTAAAGAAGTCTTCTTAAAAAATAGGTGTAAATTGATCCATGACGTGCTAAAGAGCTGTTATGGACTTATTTGACAACCACCAAAGAGAATTCACTATTTCACCTGAATGCCCGTGGTATGAGGCACAACAGGCCTATGGAGCGCCTAATGTTAACTGGTGTGAGTCTACGATCTGTTCATATATTAATGAGCCTGCAAATACCTGGAGTAATCTTGGTTACATCATTGTGGCCATCTTAATTTTCAGAAAGTACAAAAGTTCTTTAATGAAAATTTTCTCTTTATCTGTATTTTTGGTGGGGTTTTTATCTGGTCTTTACCATGCAACAAATAATTACTTAACTCAGTTTATAGATATTATTGCTATGGGTGGAATTGGCAGTGTTTTACTCGCTTTAAGTGTGACACGCTTGTTATATGGAAATACACAATCTTTTTATAGTTGGTTTTGGTTTATACTATTTGCAAATACATTTACTCTAATGGTGTTTGATATAATAAACTTGCCACTTCAACTAACAGTAATTATTCACTTTGTACTGTTTTTAGTTGCTGAGCTGTTAAATAGTTATAAGGATAAAGACATCGTTGAATATAAATGGTTTATTCTTGGAATGATGGTCTTAGTAGTAGGCCAGATTTCAACTCAAATGGATCTAAAAAGAATCTATTGCCAAGAGGAAAATTTATTTTTACATGGTCATGTATTATGGCACCTTTTAGGGGCTTTAAGTCTTTACTTTATGGCTTTTCATGTTCAGTATAGTTTAGATAGATCTCAAGAATCCTAAGGTATTTGAGGTCTTAAAATCAGAATTGTTCTTAAAGCTACTATATTGTGGTAGAGTAAAATCATGAATAAAATTCTAATTTTTACAGCAGAGAGCATAGTAGAAAGAGACTCCTTAATAGCTCTTTTAAAATCAAATGGGGTCAATGCGGAATCTCCAAGGAGAGACATCAGCAGGAAGTACACAGAGAATACTTTAGATTTATCTTATGGGGGATATTCTACAATATTTGATGGTTTTAAAATTTTTGTTGATAAAGAAAGCAAAGATAAAGCAACCAAGTTAGTAGATGAGTTTAGAGAGGATATTAAAGTAAAGAATAAGGTTGATATTAAGAACGGAAGTAAAAGAAATCTTATGAAATTTTATTACTTTTCGATAGCGAGTTTCTTTATTCCTATACTCCCACTATTTTTTGGACTCTATTATTTCTATAAAGGCATTCTGCAAAAGGAGAAGATCCAAGTGTTTTATATGATTGGGGCCATAACCTTTTATATTCTTTCAATTTTTGTTGCGTATAAAATGGTAATAGAAAGCTTTACAAAAATATTGAGTTTTATGGGGTAACACCGAAACATAATATTTATTGATTATTGTTAGATCTAGACTTAGTTGTTTAGATCTAGATCCTCGTAAATAGAGGTGATAAAGTTTAGTGATGAAGACAATCTTACTTTTTATATTTTTACTCTCTGCTAATACTCATGCTTTTTCATCTAAATCAGAAAAAAAAGTTGTAGAAAAAGTTCCTGTTGATCACGGCTCTTTTATTAAGAATTCTGAATTTAAAAAGTCTTTTAATAAGGTCACTAAAGATAGAAAAAAGTTCTCTTTAACAGCGTTAACGGAGGCGTATAAATTTTTAGATGAAAACTCAAAGAAACTAAACTCTGAAGAGCTTTGTTTTAAAAAAGATAATATTAGAAATCGTAAAACTATTCGCAATCAATCATGCCTAGTTGTTGCCGATTACTCTAAGTCTAAGAAAACACCAAGGCTTTTAGTTATAAATCCTAAAACAGGAGAGTCTGAGCTTTTTTATACAGCCCATGGAAAAGGTTCTCACAATAAAGATGAGATTGAGACAGGGCACCTAGCAAAGAGATTTTCTAATATTTCAGGGTCTAATATGACTTCTTTAGGATTTTATCTTACAGATAATATTTATAACAGTTCAAAAAGTACATTTGGTCCGGGGCCTTCTAATGGTTTGAAAATGGATGGAATAAACTGCAGTAACAATAATGCAAGAATGAGATACATAGTTATGCATACAGCTGACTATGTTCAGCCTCTTAATGGAGATATCACTAAAATTGGAAACTCTGAGGGGTGTGTGACCTTACCGGAGCATCGCAAAGATGTAATTAAAAAGTGTAAAGGTGGGGCGCTAGTATACGCTTATTATTCTAAAGAGAGTCTGTGAAAAATACCTGGATTTTAAAAGATTTTAAAAAAGATATCTGGAGTTTTTATATGCCAGGTTTCTTAGTAGCACTACTTATATATTTTTTAAGGTTTTCAGATGATTCAACGGGGCTTCTAGTTTTAGCCTGGATTTCTATGGGGTTACTTGATTCAGGGCATGTCTATACAACAATTTGGAGAACGTACTTAAATCCCAAGGAGCTTTTAAGAAAAAAGAACTACTATATCCGCATGCCACTAATAATTTTTTCGTTATTTTTTTTGTGGATATACTTTAAGGTTCCTTTTTTAGGAGCTTTCATAGCCTATTTCACAATCTATCATAACTTAAGGCAATTTTATGGAATGAGTAAATGGTATCAGAAAATAAACCAAAGTTTTGATAAAATTTCAGATAAGTTTTTATACCTTCTTAGTTTTGTGTCTTTAGCGGCGGCTCACTTTAGATCAGACTTAGAGTGGACAAAGTATTACCCGGGAGCAGGGGGATTTATTTATCCGTCTCATTTTTATGAGCATTTAATGCGTATGGTGTTTTTTGTTCTGTTTGGCTGCTGGGTTTTGTATGAATATTATAAGGCTTATAGGAATAAGAAATTTGAAGTTCCAAGGATACTTTCTGTTGTTTATCCAGTGGCGCTGTATGCTTACTGCTTTATGTATGCAAAAAATCTTCAGGGGGTCTTGTTTCCTTTGATTGTTAGCCACGGTTTAAGTTACTTTATCTTGATAGGGGTGAGTGTTAAAAAGACGAAAGTTCTTAAAACTCAGATAGGAGTTATTTTAGGGATCTTTTTGATGGCTGCAGTCTTGGGTAGTTTAGAGTTCTTTTTTGAGGAGTATACGTCATTTTTGTATTCGGGTTCGATGTTGGGAATAAGCCTTTCGGCTTTGGCTTTAACCCCTCTTTTTTGTCACTATATATATGATGCTTTTTTATGGAGATCTGACCACCCTGAAACAAAAGTGATAATGTCCTAAACTATCTATTTTCAGCAATCATGTTATAAGATATCTTTTTGTTGCTCTCATGAAGGTCTATAACATTACTGTGTATCCTTTGAGACTCAGTATCGAGACTCTCTGGAGTATAGGAGTCTTGAAGGTCATCAATTAAAGCAAGAGCATGGTACATGATTTCAGCTTTATTTTCTTGAAGAACTTGATATGCCTGTTTAGAGAGTGAGGCCTTAGCACTGCTTAAGTTTACATCTAAAATTTCTTGTACAGCTAAGAGAACATCTTGGTTTTGAGGGTGAAGTGTTAAAGCTTCAATGATAAATGCAGAGGCCTTTAAATGCTTAACCTGGGTCTCTTTAGAAATCTTGTGTTCAGGAGAAATTAGATATCTTGATGTAGCTTGGAGAGTAGGGGCATCCTTTAAACTTTTACTAAATTTAAGTTTATCTTCTGGTGATCGAACGACTTTTTCCATTATATTGTGATAAGTTTTAAAATTAGGAGAGGAAATAAAGTCGAGGTTTTGTTTTAAAAGAGGCGACTCCTGGTTAGTATTGGAAAGTTTTTCTTTCGCTAAACTATTTTTTTTTTCTTGTTTATCAACAATGCTAGAAAGTGAAACTTTAGATTCTTCTCCTAAATCTTGAGTACTATAGGTTTCTGTATTAGCCTTTATAATAAATAAGGCTAATACACTAATTGGGATAATAAACTTTAAGAAATTTTTACTCATTATTAATAAAGTCCTATTTAGTTAAAGCATTTCTTAAAACTGATCTATCTACAAAATCATGGTCTTCATTTTGAAAACGTGCAGACCCTGTTAAATAATCATTTACAACAACAATATTATTCTCGGGATTTGTGTTTTTCATGTATACATTATACACCTTTCCAAAGAACTTGATGTTTTCGATTTTAACGATCTCATCTAAAGCGCCAGATTTTTTAACGAAGCTTTGTCCTATAATAAAATCTCCAGCCTCTTTTAGTTTACCGTCGGCAGTTAATACAGGGTGATTAGGAGTGTATTCAATTTTATTCCCTGAAGCTAAAGTGAAGATCATAATATCATGCTCACTGTCAGCAACCTCTGTAATGAATTGCTGCACAGGGGTAGACATTAAAACAGGCTTTAAGATCGTACTTAAAGGGGAGAGTGTCATAACATCTGACATATTGTTAATATAAGCAGATGAGATAGGAAGAGCTGAGCCATTTCCAGAAGATATAATTTGACTTGGCGTTACACATGAAGATAAGCAAATCCCTGCAATTTCTGCATCGGCAGGAACTTCACATGAAATGGTCTCATCAACGATTGAATATGAAGTTGAGCGAGTTTTCCAGTTCTTAGTTCCTGGGGCTGGAGCACGCCAAACTTTTCCTTCAGAGCTTCTGAAAGTTACATAAGTAGGGCGACCAATGATTGTTGATCCGTCTTCAGAGACCTTGTAGCTATTCTGCGGGGCTCTATCAAAGTTTTCAGTGACATCAAAAAACTCTTGAACCTTAGGCTGCTCAGAGGCACACATTTTCATCCACTTAAGTCTTCCATGAGCTCTTGAAGGGGATAAGCTATCATCGTTACATCTTTTTAAGTCCATGCAAAAAGGAGCTTCCTCAACAGTTACGATAGTGTTTGTTAAGGTGATAGCATGGTCAACACAGTTGAAAACCTCTTGAGTGATTTCTTTATCAACTATATATCCAGTTTTATTTGAATGACATACTGTAGGTTCACCTTTTTCTAAAACTTCGGTGATCTTGATTTCTTCAAAATTTGGATCTCCATCACAAGTGTACTCATCACTTCGAAGAGCTCCGCAAACCTGGGCGTCTCCTATATTTTGCGGTTGATCATTTTCCTGGCATGAGAAAATGTCTTTCTGTGTTCCGCCACATGCTTGTGTACACTGAGTAGATCCTGTTTTAACCCATTGGTAACAAGGTCCTTCAAAAACAATAGTGGAGGCAGGAGTGTCAGACTCTTCAAATACACCATTGTTGCAAATCTTAATCTCATCTGTAGAACTTGTTACAAGTTTATTTCCAGAGGAGTCACAAGAAATAATTTCTGAGCTAAGAATAGTCCCTATAATGGCTTCTTGTCCATGAGCAATACTCCCACAAGATTTGTTATCATCTGTGATAGGAGTATCGATAAAATCGTCAATTACTTCATCAGTAGTAATGTCTTCTTCAGAACTTGGCGTTCTACTAATATTATTCTCAGCTTGGATATCCGCAATAGTTGGGCAGTCAGAACAAATCTCTTGATCTACAAGAACATCTCTAGAAAGGTGTATAGAGTCTTCGAGGCTTTGGATATTTAGTTCTACAGAATAACTTTGTTTGCCCTCTTCATCAAATTTAATAATAGTAGACTCTTCAAAAGTTTTTTCACTACGGTTAGAAACAGACCACTTGATTGAAGATAGTTTTTCTTTAATACATGAAGGGATATGTATACTTACAAACGCTTCTTCGTTTACTTTTAATGAAGATGGGCCTGATAAGATAAGGTCACTAAGATTACAGTCGTTACTTATATCAGAGATATCAACAATTGAGATTTCTCTTGAGTGAGTCCTGCCATCATTTTCAATAATAATAGTGAAGTCGCCAGGAGTGTTAGAACTAAAAGACTCTTTGTTTAAAGGGATTTCGTTTCCAGAAGAATCTATTACACGAATACTGCTTGATGCAGGTTCATCAGAAGAGGCATCAAGTAAGCTAATTGAAGCATCTTCATTAATACTAACAATTCTTGGGCTTTGTAGTGCTTTACAGCTCTCACCAGCTTCACAAGAGTCAACAACTACATGTTTAACGCTTTTTTCAATAGAGCCATCAGAGTTGATTACTGTTGCTTCTAAAGCATACTCACCAGGGTTTCTATATGCATGAGAAATTTCATCTGATCTATACCCACTTCCATCATTAGCATCCCAGAATGTTGTGTGAGAGCTCTTACAAGGATTTTTAGATGTAGAGAAAACGCTTTCAACTAGAGATTTAAGAATTGAAGAGCCGAGAATGCTAGATTTTGCTTCAATGCACTCATCTGGTGAAGGCTCTACACTTATTGATGTACTTTCAATACTGCTAACGGAAGCATCCTTGCTACAGCCTTGAAGAGTAAGCGAAGCTAAAGCTGCGATTAAAAAAACTTTCTTTAAACATGTCATATTTTCCATAACGTACCTCTATACTCCTTCTCGACAAAGGTACTGAAAGTTTGTAGTTATACTTAAAGAAAGCGTATCGTTAAGGGATTAATCTACATCTTTCTAAAATATTGTTATTAGACTGTTGTGGTTTCTCAAATCAACGCACTATCAGGCATAAGCTTGTCCCACTAAAGGCTTTAATAGTAGAGTTGTCTCATGAAGAAATTAGATTGGGAACTGATAGATAGGTATAAAGACTCTAAAGATAAAACACTTAGTGAAAGCTTAAAAGAAAGTAAGGTTCTTTTGATTTTTCTGAGACACCTTGGTTGCACTTACTGCCGTAAAGTTGTTAGCGAGTTTAGTAAGGAGTTCGCTGGTGGTGAAACAGAAGGCTTTAAGCCTATTTTTGTGCATATGGCTGAACCTGGTAGAGGGGAGCAGTTTTTTGAAAGTTATGATTTAAAAGGAATTGCTCATATCTCAGATCCTAATAAGGTTCTTTATCAGGAGTTCTCTTTAAAAAGAGGGAGTTTAATGGAAGTGCTTGGTCCTCAAGTTATAATTAAAGGAGCTGGGGATCTGTTAAAATTTGGAGTAGGAATGCTTGAGGGCGATGGTTTTCAAATGCACGGTGTTTTTGTGTTAGAGAATAAAGAGGTCCAAAAATCATTTATCCCGAAGAATGTAACAGACAATGTTGAGTTAAGAAGCTTTATCTCTTAGTTCAATTATAGAAAGTAAAAAACGTTAGAGCTTTAACCCTTTTAAAGCTCCAAAAGGGTTGTTAACAACCTTATCATCACCTCGAGATTGGTTTCGGCTCCCAGTATTATTATTTCTTGATCGATTATTAGAGGAGCCATGAAACTTGTTAGTTCCCTTAACCTTTGTTCCAGAAGCCTCAGACTTTAAAGACAGAGCTATACGTTTTCTGGCTACATCCACTTCCATAACTCTGGTTTTTACTTCCTGACCCACTTTAAGGACTGAAAGAGGGTCTTCAACAAAAGTATCTGACATTTGAGAAATATGAATGAGTCCATTTTCTTTAATGCCGATATCAACAAAGGCTCCAAACTGAGTGATGTTTGTAACAAGACCAGGGTAGTAGAGGCCTTCTCTTAAATCAGAGATTGTTTCAACGCCTTCTCTAAAGTTAAATGGAGTAAATTCAGTTCTTGGATCTTGGCTTGGAGACTTTAAGCATTTAACAATATCATCAAAGGTAAAATCTCCAATCTTAGCTTTTAGAGTTTTGTCTTTTTCTAAAGAACTGATGGACTCTTTGTTTTGAGGAAGATCTTTAAGACTGATTTTTTTCTCCTTACACCATCTTTCAAGAATTGGATAAGCCTCAGGGTGAATAAATGTTGCATCAAGAGGGTTTTCCCCGCCGTAAATACGCAAGAACCCCGCTGACTGTTCAAAGGTTTTTTCTGTAAACCTAGCCACCTTTAAAAGCTCCTTTCTCGTTTTAAAACCTCCTGATTTTTCACGTGCTTTTACAATATTTTTAGCTAGGCCAGGTCCTACTCCTGAAATAAATGAAAGAAGGGGGGCACTTGCCGTGTTTAAATCAACACCGACATGGTTTACACAGCCTTCAACTACATGTTCTAACGATTTTTTTAGTTTTACAGGGTTCACATCATGCTGATACTGGCCAACACCAATTGATTTAGGGTCTATCTTAACAAGCTCTCCTAAAGGGTCTTGAAAGCGCCTAGCAATGCTTACAGCGCCTCTAACAGTCACATCCTTATCTGGAAACTCTTCACGAGCAATAGCGCTAGCTGAATAAATACTTGCGCCATCTTCGTTCACTAAAACAGCCTTAACTTTTCCTGTTTTTACTGCGGGAATGTTTTTTTGTATAAAATCTAAAGTTTCACGCCCAAATGTACCATTTCCAATAGCAATGTATTTGATATCAAACTTTACAAGACATGCTTCAATGGCTCTGGCGGATCCAGAGTGATCATTTCTAGGGGGGTGAGGGTAGATTATAGTGTCAAAGTTGTAATTTCCATTTTTATCAATGGCTACAACTTTACAACCTGATCTCACTCCAGGATCAATCCCAAGAATTGCTTTTTGTCCAAGGTATGGTTGAAGAAGAAGGTTCTTTAAATTTTCACCAAAGACCTTAATGGCAGACTCATCGCTATTAAGCTTTAGCTCGTTTTTGATTTCAAGACTTAGGCTTGTATGGATGTATATAGAAAAGGCTCTTGAAATACATTTTTCAATAATCTCTTTACAACCAAGAGTATCGATATTTGGAAAAAGCTCTTTTCTTATAATAGTGTTTGCGTATTCTTTATCAAACTCAATATCTACTTTAAGAATTTTTTCAAGCATGCCTCTGCGTAGAGCTAGATAACGATATGAGTTTTTAGGGTTTTTGATGTCTGAAATTTTTTGTTCAAACTCAAAGTAGTCTTTATATTTTAAGTGGTCTTCAATTTTTTCAAAGTTTTTTCTTGTAGAAGAAACAATTTTTGCGTCTTTCCAAAAAAGTTCTCTAAAAGTAGTTTTTAAATCTCCATTATGTGAGATCTCCTCAATAATAATATCAGAGGCCCCTGAAACCGCTTGGGTAAAGTCTTCTATTTTCTTTTCTTTATTAATAAAAGATTTTGCGTGAAGTTCTTCAAGTTTTTCTAAGGATTCTTTTGAAGATTTTAAAAGTTCAGCTAAGGGAGCAAGGCCTTGCTCAATTGCTTTTTGAGCTTTTGTTTTCTGCTTATTTTTGTATGGAGCGTAGAGGTCTTCTAATTGGTTTAGGTTTTGTGCTTGTAGAATTTTCTTCTCAAGATCTGGAGTGAGTTTTTCTTGTTTTTTTATAGATTCAAGAATAAAAGATCTTCTGTTTTCTTGTTCGATGGACCCATTGTATGAATCCATAATTTCAATAAGAGCAACATCATCAAGACCGCCTGTAGCTTCTTTACGGTACCTTGAAACAAAGGGGACAGTAGCTTTTTCAACTACTAAAAGCTGAAGAGCACTATTCACCTGTGTTTGTGTGTGCTTAAGGTTTTTATAAGTAACAGCAAGAGCTACAGGGTTTAATACGATGGTTTCAGACACAAAAAAATCCTTTATTTTAGAGATAAAGGATTAATTTTAGGTAATAGAAATACAATGTTCAAGGCGAAATATAAGTAGAGCGGGGAGGCAAAATATAGCCTTAATGCTTAGACTTAAAACAACCTTTATCAAATATATATTTAAAAGTCGTCTTCATCATCCTCAGGAATTAAAAACGCTTCAAGAAGGCCAAAGATTAGGTAAAGGTTGTCTTCATAGTAAGTAACATGTGTTTCACTGTCTCTATCTTGAAGCTCAGTAGCTGTGTTTTTAACAAGTTCAAGGTATTCATCAAGCTGGCGGTTTTCAAATATAGCACTGCCATTTACTAAAAGCTCTAGGCCTTTTTCTTTAATCGTAAGAGTGACAACAGCATTAATCTTATCGTTGTTTTCTTCACCTTCTGTAAGGTTGATGTCAGAGTCGATAGTTACTGTTAGAACTAAGTCTTCGCCTTCAGGAGTGATTGTTAAAGAAGAAAACAAATCTCCAACAATACTGTCTGTCTCAGCATCACTTCCATAAACAAGTTTAGCGTAGTTTGCAGCCTCTTGCAGCCCGCCTTGAAGCTCTACAACTACATTTGACTCATTAATTCCAGTTTGAACATGGCACATGATGTTTCCAAGGTGAACTGAGTTACTAGTCTCATCATCAATAGGCTCTTGAGTGCACTCGCCTAAAATTGAAGAAATATGCTTAAAGATAGGAAGGGTGTTTCCTTGAATGTTTACATCTGCACTAAGATCAAAGGACTTTCTCTCATCATCAGTGTTTGTAATATCAGTAGCAATACTTGCTGAGAGTAAGATTCTTTCATCAAGATTACTTTCAAGCGGAATTGTTTGTGTGATCAGGCTTGCTTTTATACGGCCTAAATCAAAGTTAGAGTAATCATGATCAATCTCAATTTTTGAAAGGGCTGTTTCACCTTCAGAAAGTTCTAAAAACTCATGGTAGCCAACAACTTCAACAAATGTATTGTTAAGGACAGTTTCTAGTAAACGTGTGTCTATTTGAGCCAAACAAACCACAGAATAAGTTAATCCTAGTAAAATTGATAAAAAACGCATTCATCCCCCCGGTTGAAATCATTAGATCAGACCTAAATCTAGCTTGGTTAGAGCCCAATTAGTAGGAAATCCCCCATTTTTTGTAAAAGGTTTAAGCGGTTTTAAGAAAAGCAAACCTAAAGTCGAGTCTGGGTCGGACCGATAACTTATAAAACAACGTTTGAAAGAGGTAATAATGTTACTACAACTAAATCCTGTCGAGTTAGAAGCGGTGAGCAGCTATTGGTATTTAAAGTTTGCAACACACTGGGGAGGCCCTTTCTCTTATATAGAGGT
>JBOEFV010000062.1:0-19276 GCA_050633065.1 Bdellovibrionales bacterium | reverse complement strand
CCTTGATGTCCATTAGAAGTTTTCCGTGAGTCTTCCAACAGCTTCTTGCATCATTACTCCAGCAAGGTTTTTTATAACTCTCTCTTCTTCTGATTCTGTATAGTTTGGAGTTGAGGTGTTTATCACAGGTAGTGCAAGCCTTGCTGCAGAGTAAACAGTTTGATCCTCAAACTCTTGAGTCCAAACTGTTTGGTTTGTGGATTTTCTTTTTAGCTTTAAGCCTACTTTGATTTTCAAAAGATACTGCGTGGCTACGTAAGTTCCCTCAGGAAGATTCACTAAACCTGTAGTCTTTTTCTCGCCATCACGTTTGTTTTCTTCCGGAGCCTGTTGATGCCTTGTGATTCTAATAATTCGGCCCTCTAAGATACCATCTGCTAAATCTTTACTTAAAATCTTTGCAACATTTGCTCTTTTTACTTCTCTGACGAGCTGGCTTGTGAAATCCACTTCAGGCCCTACTTCAAGCGTGTCATTTTTAAAAATAGGAATATATAAGTTCTTAACCCCTCGAGGAAGCTCCTTATATCCGTAGCCCATTTGATAAGCACAAGAACTAAGCATTAAGATTGGTAAAATCGCTAGTATTTTTATCACAAATGCAGCGTAGCCAAGGGTTTTAAGCAAAGCAATCTTGTTTTTAAAAGTTTTTAAAGTAAGCTTAAAAACGATGAACAACCGTATTAAATTATTTTCTCCAGGTCCTACTCCAATTGCTCAAACACCTCTAAAAGCCCTAAGCGCTCCACCTCTGCACCATAGGTCTGCAGAATTTACAGAGATCTTGAAAGAGTCCCTAGAGCTTTTAAAGATTTTTTTCGACGAAGAGCACCTTGCCGTCTTCTCCTCAACTGGGTCCGGCGGGCTTGAAGCCAGTATTGTGAATTTTTTAAAAAAAGATGACTTTGCGCTTTGCTTAGACGGCGGGAAGTTTGGAGAGCGTTGGTCAGAGGTTTTAACCGCTTACGGCCTTAAACACGAGACTCATAAGTTTTCATGGGGTGAAACTCCAAACTTAAAAGAGATCGAAATCTTGTTAAAAAAGCACCAACCTAAAGCTTTATATATGCAGGCTTGTGAGACCAGCACCGGTACAAGTTATGACATCAAACCTATTGCCAGTCTTATAAAAACACATTCACCAAAAACGCTTTTGATTGTTGATGGGGTTACTGCTGTTGGAGCCTACCCTCTACCTATGAAAGAAAACTCCATTGATGTTTTAATCACAGGATCACAAAAAGCCTTAGGCCTTCCTGTTGGACTAAGTTTTTTAGGGTTTTCTGAAAAAGCAAAAATGAGTGCAGAGAAATCTGACATTCCCAAGTTTTATTTTGATGCTTTAAAAGAATTAAAAGCTTTGTCTAAAGGAACGACTGTTTTTTCAAGCCCTACGCAAATATGGAGAGCCTTACACGCTGAGCTTCAAACTCTAGATGAGGACTCTTTATCTCGTAAGCATGAAGCCTGTCTCTCTTTACAAAAAACTGTTCACGACTGGGTGTTAAAAAACTCCAAAACGCATCAGTTAGAACTGTTTTCTAAAAACCCTAGCCCTTCACTAACTGCGATTTTACTTCCAGAGCACCTCTCAGCTTCAAGTATTCAAAAAGACTTAATCAAAAAAGATTACTACATTGCAAAAGGTCAGGGAGAGTTTTCTGACAGACTTCTTAGAATTGGTCATATGGCAAACCTTACAAAAAGCGACATGAAAATCTTTTTAGATGTGCTCGCTGAAACGCTAAAGGAGCAAACCAATTAAAAAAGCCCTTGTTTCAAAGTATTTTACAAAGAGCGCTGTTTTAAAAATAACAAGCGCTTTAAACAACTACTCTGTTGAACAAGTTTCTGATTGGCAGGCTGACGAGTCTGCAAAAGCTCTCATCATAAGAAGTAAAGACCTTGTTAATGCCAAGTTTCTTAAACTTTTCCCAAATGCTGAGGTTATTGTGTCTGCCACTTCAGGATTTGATCACTTTCACTTAAAAGACTTAGAGCACTCCTCTGTAACGCCTTGTTATAGCCCTAATGCGAATATTAATAGCGCTACAGAAATCACTTTGTTTCATATTCTAAATTTTTTCAAAAAAGGCCCTGTATTACTCAATCAAAAACCAACAAAAAGAACTACGCAGATCTTAGGCGAAGAGGTCAGCTCAAAAACTGTTGGCATCATCGGCCTTGGCCGCATTGGCTCTCTTGTTGCCACAACATTAAACTCTTTGGGCGGTGAAGTTCTAGCTTTTGACCCCTACATAGATGAAAGTGCTTTTAAAAAAGCTTTTGCTAAATCTGTTTCCCTGGATCAGCTTTTAGAGCAATCTGATATTATAAGCCTTCACTGTCCGTTAACTAAATTGACTAAAAATATCATCTGCAAAGAAACCCTTTTAAAAATGAAACCCTCTTCTTTGCTTGTAAACTGTGCACGAGGTGAGCTTATAAATTCTACAGCTTTACTTGCAGCCTTACAGAAGCAAGAGATTTCAGGAGCTTGTTTAGATGTTTTTGAAAATGAGCCCTTATCTGAGGATTCCCCACTCCTAAAACTTGAAAATGTAATCACCACGCCTCACATTGGGGGCTACACCGCTCAAGCCCAGGAAAAATCTGCTTTGGAAGCAGCCCAGCAAGTGAAAAATTGGTTTGAAGTAGAGACTCCTGTGTTAAGTTCAGTACCGCCGGATGCGGCTTGGAAAAAAGATCTAATTTAAAAAATCTCTCAAAAGGAGTAAAAATGTCTGGAATTATTGTTGTCGGAGCCCAGTGGGGTGATGAAGGAAAAGGTAAAGTTGTAGATGTGTTTTCAGCAGAGTCTGATTACGTTGTACGTTACCAGGGTGGCGCAAATGCGGGACACACACTTGTTGTTAACGGTAAAAAAACCGTTTTACACTTAGTGCCTTCAGGTGTTTTACACGACACTACAAAATGTATCATTGCCGCAGGAGTTGTTTTAGACCTTGAGCAGATCAATAAAGAGATTTCCGCTTTAAAAGTTTCTGGAACTTTAAAGTCTAACGATCAAATTCTTATCTCTGATGGAGCAACAGTTCTTCTTCCTCATCACAGAAAGTTAGATCAAGCTCGTGAGCAAGCTTTAAAGAATGAAAAGATTGGTACAACAGGAAAAGGAATTGGCCCTGCATACGAAGACAGAGCAGCACGTAGAGCTCTTTTATTCGGAGACCTTTTCTTACCCGAAGAAAAAATTAGAAAAAAACTTGAGCACTCTTTAAAAGAAACAAACTTTCTTCTAAAAAGCTTTTATGACTCTGAAGCTATTTCTATTGATGAAGTTATGACTGTTATCAATACAGCAAGAGAAGAGCTTAAGCCTTTTAGATGTCATGATGTTTCTCTTTTAATTCATAGAGCTATGAATGATGGAAGACGTGTTCTTTTTGAAGGAGCACAAGGAACATTACTTGATCTAAACCATGGAACATACCCATTTGTAACAAGCTCTTCTACAATAGCAGGATCTGCTTGTGTGGGAGCCGGTGTTGGCCCGACAGCGATTGATAAAGTTGTTGGTATTACTAAAGCCTACACTACAAGAGTTGGATCAGGGCTTTTCCCTACTGAGCTTTTTGACAAAACAGGGGAAGACCTGCAGACAAAAGGTGGCGAATTTGGAGCTACCACAGGCCGTCCAAGAAGATGTGGCTGGTTAGATCTTGTTGCCCTTAAGTACGCAATCAGAACTAACGGGATCAACTCTCTTGCTATGATGAAAATGGATGTTTTAAGTGGCTTTGAAGAGATCAAAGTTTGTGTTTCTTACAAAGATAACCAAACAGGGCAGCTTGTTGATGAGTACCCTATGAACTCCTCTCTTTTAGAGAATATGACTCCTATTTATGAGACTATTTCTGGCTGGAGTGAGGACATCACAGAGTGCACAAAAATTGAGGAACTACCTAAAAATGCTCAGGATTACCTCAAAAAAATCGAGTCTGCTGTTAAAATGCCCATCGATGTTGTGAGTGTAGGCCCAGGAAGAAAACAAACCATTTGGGTCCGTCCACTTTTTGATAAATAAGTTATAATTTACAGTTGACGAAACTAATTTTAGAAATTAGTTTCACTGCTTCGGATGATTCGTTAGCTCAGTTGGTAGAGCATCTCCCTTTTAAGGAGAGGGTCCATGGTTCGAGCCCATGACGAGTCACCATTTTTTTAAAGTTTAAAAAATGACTTTTCCGAAAACTAAACTTTGTCTTGTTCCCTTCGTCTAGAGGCCCAGGACACGCCCCTTTCACGGGTGAGACACGGGTTCGACTCCCGTAGGGAACGCCATTTTACTCCATAACATACTGTAAAACATAGAGCTTCGCTTAATGCGATGACACAGAATCTATATCTGCCGTCTAACTCCACCACCCCTAAACTTGAATCCTAAGCCCTCTACTTTTATAAATACTCCATAAAACTTGGAGGTTTATATGAAAAAATTTAGTCTTATCCTTCTAACCAGTTTGCTGCTATCAAACTGCGCCTCAGTTCCAGACATCAAGCAAGCAAGTAAAACAGTCCCTACATATAAAGCAGAGGACTTCTATAAGACCATCTCTTATTTTGGAGCAAGATTCTCTCATGATGAAAAACAAGTTCTCTTAACAAGTGATAAAACAGGAGTATTCAATGTTTACTCCGTTCCTTTTGAAGGAGGAGAAGCCAAGCAGCTTACTAAATCAAAAAAATCAATGGCTCGTGCTATATCATACTTTCCAAACGACAATAGAGTTTTATACACAGCAGACAATCAAGGAGATGAGCTTCATCACCTTTATGTTTTAAGAACAAATGGCAAGAGAAAGGACCTTACTCCTGGAAAGAAACTCAAAGCCTCTTTCATGGGGTGGCATAAAAACAAGAAAAGCTTTTTCGTATCCATAAACAAAAGAGATCCAAAGTTTTTTGACATCTATGAGTACTCTACAAAAAATTATAAGCGTAAAATGATTTTTAAGAATACTCTTGGCGTCTCCCCTGGAGCTCTTAGCGCTGATGGAACATGGCTGACTGTTTCTAAAATATACAACAACGCAAATTCAGACATCTTCTTAATCAATTTAAAAAGCACTGATAAAAAACCCCTACTGATTACAGAGCACAAAGGCTTTGCAAATTATAGCTCTGCAGATTTCACTCCTGATGACAAGAAGCTAATCTACACAACTGACGCACACGGTGAGTTTTATGAAGCATGGTCTTATGATTTAGCAACAAAAAAACATGAACCTTACTTTAAAGCCAAATGGGACATTAGTTATCTATACTTTTCAAAGAAGGGGAACTATAGAATCATGGGGATCAATCAAGATGCTCAAACCCATGTTAGAATCGATAATATAAAAACAAACACTCCTGTTACTCTCCCTAAAATCAACGGAAACGTTACAGGGGTCAGACTCTCCCCTTCAGAAACAAAGCTTGCTTTTTATGTACAAAGCGACACATCACCTTCAAACCTGTATACGCTAGACTTAGAGTCTCCTGCTCCAAAGCAGATCACCAACAGCCTTAGCTCAACGGTCTTAGAGAAGAATTTAGTAAACGGACATGTTGTTCGCTATAAGAGTTTTGACGGTTTAAAAATCCCATCAATTCTATTTAAACCCTGGGTTTCAAATACTGACAACAAAGTGCCTGCAATTGTTTTCGTACATGGCGGCCCCGGCGGACAAAGTCGTAAAGGTTATAGCGCTATGATTCAACATCTTGTAAATCATGGTTACGCCGTTTTAATGGTTAACAACCGAGGGTCATCAGGGTATGGAAAAACCTTTTTCCACTTAGATGACAAGAAACATGGTGATGATGATCTAAAAGACTGCATTTGGGGGAAAAAGTATTTGCAAAAACTCTCTTGGGTTGATTCAAATAAAATAGCTATTATGGGTGGAAGCTACGGTGGCTACATGACTGCTGCCGCACTAGCCTTCACTCCAAAAGAATTTAAAGCTGGAATAAACATTTTTGGTGTTACAAACTGGCTTAGAACTCTTAAGAGCATTCCACCATACTGGGAAGCAATGAGAACTTACCTTTACACAGAGATCGGTGATCCGAATACTGAAGAGGCTGACTTAAGAGCTAAATCACCTTTATTCCATGCACAAAATATCGAGCGCCCTTTAATGGTTGTTCAAGGAGCAAATGACCCTAGAGTACTACAATCTGAAAGTGATGACCTCGTTGCAGCCGCTAGAAAAAATGGAGCTCCTGTTGAGTACTTACTTTTTAATGATGAAGGGCATGGCTTTAGAAAAGCCAAAAACAGAATTAAAGCCTCAAAAGAATATCTTAAGTTTTTAAAGCTGCACTTATAAACACTATTAAGGCTTGGGGGAGTTTGCTTCCTCAAGCTTCTTTTGAAAATCAATTACCTGCGCTGCTTGAGGCTTACTGTCTAATTCTAAAGGCGCCTTCCAAAGCTTTGTAATCTCAAACATGTATAAACCCTCAAAGACTTCAACTAATCTTCCTGAAACTTTATACTGCGAAGCCTCTCCAGTAAATAAAAGTTGATTTGCCTTTATCTCCATTTCTCTTGTCTCAAAGTATGCTCCGAGCTGCCCTCGAAACCCTGCTCTGTTTAAGTCAACGACATGACTCCCTTCATGTATTGAAAACGTATCACTTATAATACTCTTTAAAGGCTCTGTAATAACTCTTTCTTTAACCAAAAAAGAAGGCGATGGAGATAACAAGCTTTTACAATCTGAAGCTTCAGATGAAGCCATAAAGCTTCCACTTAAAATCATAAGACTTAGGGCAAAGATAAATTTCACTTAAACGACACTCCTTTTACACGTGTAAATACAATAGACATCCACCCCACCCTATAAAAGAGTACGGAGAATCTCCTTTTCTATCTATATATGCTTTGCAGGGAGTGTGCCATTTTTTTTAAGGCTTTTAGCTCAAAAACATACTCTTAAATGGCCCGCCGTGCAGGGTTCGAACCTGCAACCCCTGGTTTCGAAGACCAGTACTCTATCCAGTTGAGCTAACAGCGGGTAGCTATAGTTTAGTTAACCCTCGTGACGGGCTGTAACTAATGTATGAATGTTACCGCGAACTGTGAAATCTGCAACCACTTCAATAAACTTAGGATCTAAAAGATTTACTAAATCATCTAGAATTACATTTGTTACATCTTCATGAAAGATCTTCTTGTCTCTAAATTGATTGATATAAAGTTTTAAAGATTTTAACTCTACACACTTCTCTTTAGGTATGTACAGAATATGAATTGTAGCAAAATCAGGGAAGCCTGATCTTGGGCAAACACACGTAAACTCTGGACATGTGAACTCAACTTCGTAATCTCTATGAGGGTTACGGTTATCAAAAGACTCTAATTTGTTATTTTCTATGGCAATTTCGCCGTATAATTTCTCTGACATGGTTAAGGATCTACCACATTTTCCGCCTCTGTCACCCAAAGAAGGCAGATTCCTGCAATTAAGGCTTGTCGTCTCTTCAAAAACACCTCAAAATATAGGCATGAAACTATTGATCATTTTATCCCTTATTTTGGCGTCTACAGCGTGTACTTCTAAGAAAAAGTCATATTGTGACCTGGTTGAAAAGCCTATTGAAATAGAAGCTGTAACGACTGATAAAGACTCTAAATAGCCTTTATTTTTTAAACGTCCCTTTTTGGGCGCCACCCTATAAGATTTACCCTAGTTTAAGCTGATAACCTCATTTCTTGAGTTTTAGCCCTTGGCACATTAAGAGCATAAGTAGTCCTATGGAGGCCTTTAATGTTTAAAACAGCACTTATTACTACATTTTTGGTTTTTTTTAGTATCACCTCCCAGGCCCAAATAAGATGTAAAAGCATAATAAGAGTTAGTGAAGCCCCTTCAAAGGTCTTTAGCGCTGACGAACTATTAAATCTTGAAATGGCATCCGCAGCTATTCTTGCCTCCAGAATTGGGCGAAGTGGCTATGAGGGCCTTACAAAAACTCCTGAAACTCTCGAACTTGGAATAAGAGGTCATGTGGGAGAAGTTGCTGTAGGCACTAAACGACGTATTGCTGAGCAGATCCAAGAGGACATTGTTTCTGTAATCATGAGAAAACGAGTCCGTGGTGTCGATGTCAGGTACTTTGTAAAAAAAGGGCTTAAGTCTCCAAAGGTTAACTCTGTAAATGTTCAATCTTTAAAAGAGCAGTTACAAAATCCTGACGCCCTTAATGAGTTAAGTCTTTTCATTGATAGAAATATTGATGCCATCATTGATAACGCACTAAGGATGCCGCTAGAAAACAGATTTAAAGCAAGGTTTAAAAGAAGCTTCAACAAAGCTAATTTTTTCACACTTTCAGCAATAGTTGGAACTTATGCTCTTTGGACCACTCACTTTATGAGTAACAACCCGGGATTTGAAAAGTACCTGCCTTTATTTGCACTCCTTGTTCCTGAGAACTGGGCTATGCTTGGCGGTAGTTCAATGAGCGCTGGCTTAGGATGGTCTTTATTAAGAAACAATGCCGGCTCTCCAGTTTATGATTTAACAAAATATGATCACACCTCAGGCCAAGATGTCAGAGATGTGTTTAAGACAGACTAAGCACTAAAGACTTCGCGCAAAGCTTTTTCTGGCCACGTAATGGTTCTTAAATAATACGCAGCTCTCATAAGCTTTTTTTCTTCAGCATCTATTTTAGGAGGGCCCTTTAAAAAAGCCTGCTGAAAACTTAAAGCCCCAGCAACAGAAATGTTAAAACTTTGCGTAAACCCCGCCATTGGAAGCAATACATTTCCATCTGCCATCTCTAGCGCCTCTTCACTCACACCATCTTTTTCATTTCCAAAGATTACGGCAGTTTTTTGGCTAAAATCTAAGTCACCAAAATCAACAGCCTCTTTAGATAAGTGTGTTGCATAAATCTTATAGCCCTGCTCTTTAAGGCTTGAAATACAATCTTTTGTGTTGTCCCACTTTTTCACTTCTAACCACTTATCAGCCCCTTGAGTTACTCTATGAGACTCCTTAAACTCTTTACTGGTTTCTATAATATGAAACCTGTGAAAGCCAAAGGCTTCCGCACTCCTCATTACGGCTGAGATGTTCCCCCGGTCATAAAGACTCTCCATCACAGGAACAAAGTATGAGCTTCTATTAGACAAGACTTTTTCTATTCTCTCTTTTCTCTCATCTGTAATAAAAGAATCAAGTTTTTCAATAGCCTTTTCAGGGCTTACCTCAAAACCAATATCTTTATTAAAAACTGTTTTAGCGTCCCAGTTAATCTGCATTACTTTAAATGCTCTTTAACTTCATTTTTTTGAAACTGAGGGAGTGCAAAGCAAGCTTTGTGAACCTGTTGGTTATAATACTTTAAATCTTTAGAGATATTTTCAGGAAGTGGCTTAGCATCAAGAATAGGATCTTGTGTTTTTGAAGCAAATGAAAATGACCATAAACCTCCAGGGTATGTGATGTTTGAATAGTTATACACAGCCACTTTATCAAAAAGCTCTGCCTTAATACCTAAAAGTTTCTTTTGCATTTCAATTGCTAAAAAAGGGTTTTCACATTGTGAAACAACAATACCTTTTTCTGTTAAACAGCTATAGATATCACTATAAAAAGCTATATCAAAAAGAGGGGCCGCTGGACCTATTGGATCTGTCGAATCTACTAATACAACATCAAACTTTTCTGTTGTGCTCTTCACATATTTTAACCCATCATCAATAATGAGCTCTAGCTTTGGGTTGTCTAGCTCACACGATGTTACTTTTATATGCTCTTTACATGCTTCAATCACGCAAGGATCAATCTCAACCATAACAACTTTTTCTACTGATTCATACTTTAAGACTTCTCTAGCGGTTCCACCATCACCACCACCAATAATAAGTACCCTTTTAGGGTTTGGATGTGATGACATAGGCACATGAGTGATCATCTCATGATACACAAACTCATCTCTTTCTGATGTCATCAACAGACCATCATTAAAAAGAACCTTTCCTAAGTGCTCAGTTGCAACTACATCAATTTTTTGAAAATCACTTTCTTTAGAGTATAAAGTTTCTTTCACTTTATAGTTCATTCTATAAACATCATTAAAGTTTTCACTTACCCAAAGATCTATGCCTTCTTTCATAATACGCTCTCTTTTCGCTATTTAAACTGTAAACGGTTCTATATAAATATTTTGCTTGTCATAAAAATGGCTATATAAAATGTTGTAGCCTGACTCAGTCTCTGATTTAGATATTTGCTTTACATCATACTGACCTGAGTGCATTCCCACGTTTTCTTCTTCAGCTGAGAACAATATAATATCGTAGGAAACAGGCTTACAAAGATCTACCAGGTCTCTTACAATATCTTCAGCTTTTTTTAAATCTACCTGATCAAGTTCAAAACTTAAGTAGCTCTCTGAACCCTGGGGTGTCACATGCATTGTTGCGTATTGATCATTATTTAAAGCGTTAAATGAAAATCCCTCTGGCTCAAAAAAGTAAGTGTCAAAAGTAAACTCAGGAAGAATTTTCTTTAAAGACGTCAAAGCTTTTTCTTGTGCTGCAGGGTCAACCTTACAGCAGTCTTTAAACTCCCCTTGAAGACCATACATAAGAACCTCTAGAGTGTTTACTTTCGCCTCTTCTTTATTTTTCCCAAAGTGGTTGTTAAAGATATAAACATGGTGATCATCTTTTCTTCCAAATCTTTGAACATTCCCACCTAAAATTTCTTTTAAGCAACTCATGTCATCTAAAGCTGAAGTTTTTTGAAGGCCTGGCTGATACTCATTCTTACGCTCGTAAAAAGCTTCTTTTAACGACTCTTTTCCAAAAAGAGAAACCAAATGCTCTGCTGCGTTTATTAAAGTCGTTGTCCCGCACGTGATTAAAATAATTCTGTCTTTCCATACAAACAAACTTGATTCTGAAAGTAAAAATGCTCGACAGTCATCTGTTTCAATAGATGATAAAATTTTTGCTGCAGCAAGATCTACAAGTTCATCCCAAAAAGAACGAGGTTTATTAAGTAAATTGCCCACCTCATCTTTAAAGATAAGCTCTAGTTTCTTCTCGGGACCTTCAAAAAAATGATTTTGGCTCATGACAGACAGAGATACCCAGACTTGACTATTGAGGCAATAAAAAAGACATCTATACTATGCAAAATATGAAGGTTTCAGCTATCATTCCCACCTATAATCGCCCTGAGACCACAATCAGAGCGGTTAAGAGCATATTAGCCCAAACTCACCCTTGTGATGAAATCATCATCATTGATGACTGCTCCACAGACGACAGCTTAAAAGCGATTAAAACTTTCATTAAGGAAAACAAACTCACTCATGTAGAGACTTTCAAACTACCTAAAAACCTTGGTGTAAGTGGGGCAAGAAATGAAGGCGTTAGACAGGCCTCAAACCCCTGGTTAGCCTTTTTAGATTCTGATGACGAGTGGCACCCTTTAAAACTTGAAAAACAATTACAAAGCCTCAAAGAGTCTGACTGCCTCATCTCTCATACTCATGAAAACTGGGTCAGAAACGGAAACCCTGTTAATCAAAAAGGAAAACATAAAAAATATGGAGGCTTTGTATACGATAAGTGCATAGACATGTGCTTTATAGGCCCCTCAACTTCAATAATCCACAAAGATATTTTTAATAATGTTGGTCTTTTTGATGAGTCTTTTACTGTTTGTGAAGATTATGACCTTTGGCTCCGTATAACCCCTGAGTACGAGGTTAACTATATTGATGAGGCCTTACTTATTAAACACGGAGGGCACGATGACCAGCTCTCTACAGCTTTTAAAGGCATGGACTACTGGAGAGCTTTAGCGTTAAAAAAACAATTAAACAATCCCCTTCTAAACCCCACCTCACTAATTCTCACCAAAGAAAAACTTGAAGAAAAAGTTAGGATCCTCATACAAGGCTGCCTTAAGCATAACAACACCCCATTATTAGAAAAAATACAAAAAAACCTCTAAACACCACCCAGTAAAGGCGTTTAAGAGAGTTTAAACTTCCCCATAGACCATTAAAGTGCTACACCTTAGCTTGATTCTGGGGGGGGGGAGTGCTTTGGGGAAAGCCACATCTATATTATATTTTATTCTATTTTTAGCTGCTACCTCTCATGGTATTGAACTCAACGAAAATATTGTTACCGGGACCTGTCCAGAAATAACAGCCGAATTTAAAGACCATAACGGATGTATCAAAGCTCAAAATGATAATCAGTGCTTTTTAAAGCTTTCTTGTCTAGCGCCAGAACTTTCAAAAGCTGCAGGAAGAACCTTCTCAGCCCTTGGCCCAAACTGTTTTGCCACGGCCCTTTATGGATCAAAGCTACAAAGCGCGTTTAGAGGTGTTTCAGCAATAGAGCTTCAGGAAGTTTTAAATTCAAGCTGCACCAATGTTCAAGAACCTCAACTTGGAGATATTGGAATTTACTATGTTGAAGGTTTTCTTCCCATACATGCCTACACTTTCATTAGTGAAAATATTGTTTTTGAAAAACCCGGTGTTGATTACGCTGGTAAAACCCCTGTTCGCTTTAACACACGCTCTGCTGTTGATTTTATTCACGTTGCTTCTCCAGAGTGTCGACGCTGGGGAGATGAAACATGTCACTCCAAACAAACCTTTTATAGGTGTTCAAAGATAAACTATGATCAAACCTTTAAAGGCACTCTGCAAAAGCTAAATAGTATTTTTGACCACATACTCTCTTTAGAAGAGACATCACAAAAAGACCTTAAAGAGATCAAACCTTTTTACAGAAAGCTTTACCTAACTTTAAGAGAACTAGCTAAAACACCTCTTGAAAGAGCCACTGTTCACAGTATAAAGCTACAGATTGAATTTTTAGAAAAGTAAATTTACCGCTCAGCATACAAAGCGGTTTGCTTTAAAATTTCCAAGCCCCCCGTTTGAGTTCCTGTTGAAACATAAGGAAAACTCCTAAAATCTTTTAAGACATCAGAAACGCTTCTTTCAGTTAAGAATGCCGTTTGCAGAATCAAGTGGCTTGAAAGGCTTCTTTTATCATAAGGAATTCTTGGTGCACTTAATAAAAACTCAACAACTCTTTCAACACTCACATTCGCAAATAATGAGTTTTGCAACATAAAGGCCCTTGCAAGATCATTCATATTGCCTCTTACCGAGACAGGGACTTTGCCAAATAACTCAAGTATTTCTAAAGAAGGCTTTCTTGTCAGAAGAGCTGTTTGAACTAAAATATTATGAGCAGCGTCGTGTCTGTTAAGACCTGTTTCTGGAAAAGTTCTAAAGTACTCCAGCACCTCTGCTGCAGACTTACCCGATAAATAAACTGTCTGAGCTATTATCATATTACTGTTGGCCTGCTTGTGCATAAGGTTTACAGCAATACCTTTTACAAACTCTATAACACCAGCTCTATTCATATCATGCTCAGTTAAAACTTTTTTAACTTTCTTACCTGATGTTACATTAACTAAATCTATTAACCGTGAGCATGAGCGTGCATAAACAGCATCTGAAAAGCAGAGGCCACTTAAAACGCAAAAAAATAAAATTTTGAATTTTACCTTCATAGAAATACTTATAAGCAATATATAAGCCTACTAGCGGCTAAATAACGCCCTTTAGAGAGACTCTGGCTATCTAAGCCTAAACCTTCTGTAAAAAAGTTTTACACCGTTTAGCACTCATATCCAATTAAAGCCCTTCTTAGTGAGTACAAATATTGCTCTTTAAGTGTTGAAAGGAGACGTGTTTAAAGCAGAAGCTCTTACACAACTATATAGATGCCTACTAGTATGAAAAATATCATTCTTGCTTTAGCCGCTCTCCTTCTCCAGTCTGAAGCCTCTGTATCTCATGCCGAAACCAGATCTTTCTCCAGAATAGGAAGCTCTTTTAACCGTGAGTTTTTAAATGACACAAACTCTTTATCTGAACCCCTTACAAAACCTGCTATGGCAGTCGCGCAGTTTGGAACCTCTTCAGCTTTCTATATCCATAGTGAAGATGGCAAGCATTATTTTGGAACTGCTGCTCACTCTGCATACGCGCCTATTTTTCGTGACGGTTTAGATTTAGGTGATCTTTCCGCTAATTCAGATTTGTGCAAAGTTTTTCCCAACGCTTTAAATTCTGATTCTAGAATTTTTCGTCTTGGTCTTGCTAATATAGACTTCAAGTGCAAAAAGCTTCTACTCATTCTTCCCCATATTGATTTTGCAATCTTTGAAGCTGTTCCATTAGATAATAAGAATGTGCCTGTCCAGGGTGTCAGCTTAAACGCAGCACCTGCTTTAAACGCAACACCACTTAGCTTACTTTCATATAGCTCATATTTAAACCCCGGCCTAAACCGAAAACTTTCTCTAGCGTACTCAAGTGGTCACCTCTGCCAGGTGATTTCAAAAGAACCCCTTATTAAGTATATTCATAATAGCTTACACCAAAACTCTCAAAGTATTTTTAGAACGCCATATATTGCAACAGGTTGTGATGCTGCAGCAGGAGACTCTGGAGCCCCGCTCCTTAATAATATTACAGGAGCACTTGCTGGAGTATTATCAGCAATACCCGTGAAGCAAACATATTCCATGACATCAGATGATGCGCTCTTACTAAAGCTTGATGGTCTTTTAGGGATAATAAGAAATAGTCTAATATGGAATGACCTTACCTATGTTGTACCTATACAAAGCATACAGGAAGAACTGTTAAATGTTATAGAAACAACAACTGATGAGGACCTTAAGCACACTCTGCAAAACTTCTTTAAATAAATTTTGTCTCAATATGAGATTTATACAGCCTCTCTATAGGCCCCAAGACCAATAGCCGAAAATGATATATGATACGGCTAAAAGTAAACTACATATTTCTCCTATTAGCTATTTCTTGCACCTCAAATTTACAAGCTCAGGTCAACTCGAAGAAACTTGTCACTTTAAGCTTTAATGAAATTATAAAGCTTAATAAAAAAGACCGTCATACCTATTTAAGAGCTCTCTCTAAAAACCTAATCTCCTTAGAGGCTCAAAAAAAATCTTCTAAATATAGTCACTTTCTAAAGCTCTTTAGCCTTATTGAAATTGCACATGCTGAGGATGAGCTTCGATGTATTGGAGGAGGTGTTCCTGTTATCGGCGGAGCTGACTCAAACTGTGGCGCAAACTCTTACGCTGGCTTTACATGCCCGTCAGGACAAGAAATCTGCAATCCTTTTATCTTTGGAATTAAGAACAATGGCGAGCCCGTTTGTTATCAGAATGCAACTACAGCAAAGTGCTACAAAAATGCAATACCTGGTAGAAATACAACGACGGACCCTGTCTACAACAAAGAAAATGCAAGAGAAGAGTATGAGGTGTTTAGAGCAACTCTTGAAGGGATTTGCGCAGGTGAGGTTCAAATTCATGAAAGGCAGGCCCTTGTTCAATCAGCATGCGCAAAAGTAGCAAAGCAAACTCAAATAAACCGTGAAAGAAATCTACAAGGCTTTGCCGAAAGTGATAACGCTGTTGTTAGTTTCACCCCACCAGCAGCACCTGCTGTTGACGGAACTACAAGTGGACTTTTTGTGGTAAAACTTAATGAAAGCGCTGGAACGGGAAGCTGCCTCCCTGTGGACAATCCCCTTTCTGACCCTTTCAGCACCTTAAGAAGAAATGATGTACGAGCCAATAGAGGCTCTGGATCTGCAACAATAGATGACCCAAACGATTCGAGAGTTCAGGCTCTTGCCCGCGCTACAAAAACTATTGATGAAATTGGAAATGGTGAGTTTAGCCTACATAGAGGTGTCGGAGTACACTTCTTAGATGAGTGGGGCGCTTCATCACAGACCTCTGCCACACGTATAAATATTAGAAAGCAAAACCAAAATCAAGCAGGAACAGGCACTACAGATGGTGGACAGCATAATTGTGCCGGAATAGTTCATGAGCTTGGTCATAAAATTGGAAACTCTTCACAAGATGGCTCGACAATCTATGCACAATATAACCGTGCTGTAAGCTCTAGATGTAGACTTTCGGGCTATTCAAGCAGTACTGTTAGAGGGAGAAACGAAGAATTTGCAGAAAATTTTGCCGCCTATATTACAAACCCTGGTTTTTTTGCTGGCAAAGGTACCCACTGTGAAAGTTCTTTTAATTTCTTTGCAAATCTTTTTGGGGAAACAAATATTCAAATGTCTTGTGAATCAAGGAGAAACTCTTTAACTCCACCAGAAGCGCCTGTGGCTACACCCACTGCAGCGCCCCCTACCGCAAGACCTTCTGGAAATATTCAATAATCCTGATATAGAGAAGAATCACTTATAAGAATAAGAGTGATTCTGAAAAGTTTCAAAATTTTTTCTGATAGACTCTCTAGCCTTTGGCTTTTTCCATAAAGAAAATGTCTGACTCAATCTATGGCTTTGAGCCTTTCTTCTAAAGTAAAGTTCATGATCCCATTCAACTTCTGCAAAAACTAAAAACTCATCAATCAAATGACTGAACCCTGCAAGTAAGGCAAGCCTTGCAGCAACTTCATACTCTTCAACATTTTCACTTTCTAGCTTTCCCGCACCGTACATTGGAATAAACCAACCACCAAAAAGACACAAAAACCCAATAACAAAACCAACTGTGTACATCAAAAATTCTTTTAACGGCTTTGGAGAGGCTTTAAGTTCTATAAGCATCTCCCCCAGCCTCTTTCTGTGATGCAGTTCATCTTTATAAATATCTAAAATTTCTTTTTTTTCTTTTTCGCTTTTTACAAAAAGAGATTGTGCATGCCCATAGTATGCATTTGCAGCAGCCTTCTCTCCAGCATGAGCACTTTGTAAGAGTTTAATCAGTGTCAACTTTGCCTCTATAGGGTTTAATCTTCTTAGTTCTTTCATGCCACAAATCCTTTTTATGTAGATTGACCCCTTAGCCACTCATACTGCTCTTTTATCACATCTGCTATCAGCCCCTGCCTATACCATTTACTCAGTCTGTACCTATCATGGTCTAATATAAACTTTTTATTAAAAGTTCCTTTTTTAGATTCAAGCTCAACCAAGATATTTTCTTCTATTCTTAAAATCTTCATATTAGCAGTTTCCATATGAAGCTCTTCACCTAAACAGTAGCTAAGCCCTTTAGGGACCTTTTCGTTAAAGCTTTTTAATATACTTTGAAACAGGTCCCCGTTAGAGAACTGATCTTGTATAACAAGCCTCCCCTCCCGTAACATCAAATCAATAAAAGATTTTAAGTAATCTTCTTCACCTCTTGAATAAAGATGGTTTTCAACAGCTTTTTCCACTTTTGACACCCACTCATTTCTATCAAGAGCCCCCATAGGAACCCATAGCTTAACTTCAACAAAAGGAGATGATGCCCTATAGCCAAGTTCATAAGAACACCCCTTTAAAGCCTCTTCTACCTTATGTGCTAAATCACTTTCTGGCACACCTATACACTGCCATGTTAAAAGCTCTATTTGAGCATGGACATTTTCATCTAACCACGACTTAATTCCGTTTCCATAAACAGATTTAAGCTCTTCAGGAGGCCCTGGTAAGCACCATACTGAAAACTCATCCTTTGTGGTTTTAAACCCATGTGCTGTGCCCTCATCATTCTGAAGGACTGTTGAGCCTTTGGGGAAATAACATTGCCACTTATGTTCTTCTCTAACAGGAACCCTCCGCTTTACTAAGAAGTCCTCAATCCTTCCCCAGAACTCTTCTTGAAACACCAGTTCCCTCTTAAAATGATCTGATATGATTTTTCTAGTAAGGTCATCTCTAGTTGGCCCCAACCCCCCAATAGTAAAGACATCTGTCACACCTTTTCCTTTTAAGAACTCTAAAGCTTCTTCTAAATCCTCCACCCTATCTAAAACTGCTAGGTGATAAATGACCTCAACCCCTTCCTGGCTTAATAAGCTGGCTAGAAGGCTTGCGTTGGTGTTAACGGTTTGCCCTGAGACTATTTCATTTCCAGTTGCAATAAGGGCTGCTTTCATAAGATTTCTCCCAACTTGAATAAATCTGTTCTATCATAAAACTTATGAAAAGCATTAAAAAAGGCGCTTTTAGCAGAGGCCTATCCATTGCTAAATTAGGGGTCAAAACTGGGGCTAAAGCCGCTGGAAACTATATTTCTGGAGGAGACCAGGAAGAGTACCTCATAGCTCAAATGAAGGTTATTGCTGAAGAGTTTGGTGAGCTTAAGGGCACTATGATGAAAATTGGCCAGAGCATCTCCATGTATGGTGAACACTTTCTTCCACCTAAAGCTAATGCTTTTTTAAAAGAACTACAATTTCAATCCCCCCCGATGGACTGGGAAGCTATCGAGGCTGTTATTGAAAAAGAGTTAGGCCTTGGAGTTTTTAACGATTTAGAAATTGATGAGACAGCCCTAGCCTCTGCTTCTTTAGGACAGGTACATAAAGCAACCAACAAAAAAACAGGTGAAATTTACGCTATGAAAGTACAATACCCTGGTGTTGCAGGTGCTATTGAATCAGATGTTAAAAACTTAAAGCGTATTTTTTCTATGGCAAAGATCATTCCTACAAATTTAGATCTAAATGATATCTTTGATGAAATAAAGACAATGCTTTATCAAGAAACAAATTATAACCTTGAAAAAGAATGGACTGAAAAAATACATAACCTTTTAAAAGATGATGAAAGGTTTCTTGTTCCTAAAGTCATCACTGAATATTCAACAAATAAAATCCTCACCACTAATTTTATTGATGGCCTCACTATAGACTCAAAAGAAGTCCTAAGCCTGCCTCAAGAAGAACGTAACTACATCGGCTTTTCTTTTCTTACTCACTACATCAACGAACTCTTTAACTACAAAGCTGTTCAAACTGACCCACACTTAGGAAACTACCGTATTCAACTTTCACAAAACAAAAAGCACAAGCTTGTTCTTTTTGACTTTGGCGCTATGCGAGTAGTCCCCGACGACTTCTCTAAAAACTTCAAAGGTCTTTTACAGGCCGGAGCAATAGATGAAAGCAACAAAGACATCAAAAAACATGGGACAAATCTTGGGTATTTAGAAGATGGCGACCCAGAAGAGCTTATAGAAGCGTATACTGATATTTGCACCCTTATCACCGAGCCTTTTAGAAGCGGGCCTGGAGACAACTACACCCCTGAAGGAGGCTATCTTTGGAAAACCACCGATCTCCCCAAAAGAGTCACTGAGGCTGCTAAGTACATCGCCTGTCTCTTATACACATCTGACGCTGCCGACGA